>NZ_JAWLCI010000062.1:0-27617 GCF_041687215.1 Mariniphaga sp. | reverse complement strand
GGTCATCGGTTCGACTCCGATATTCTCCACTAAGGAGATCAAAGAGTTACAAATTAATTTTTGTGACTCTTTTTTTTGTTTTAGCCAGAAATTTGCCAGCTCGATATTCATCGCTTACTCTACCACCTCCTTTTTTAGCTCAGTTGGCTGGAGTGTCCCGATTGGCAATATCGGGAAGGTCATCGGTTCGACTCCGGTATGCTCCACGAAAAAAGGCAGGTATTTGTTTATCTGCCTTTTTTTAATTTTTATCAGAATAAAAATCTCTCAACTTCTTCCTCAAGCATGGGATTTCCGTAAGTTATGTTATGTCCTTTTTCAAAATCGAAAAGTGTGAGCACACGAAGCCGGTAATAGGCCACCCAATAACTTTGAATGGAACGGATATAGTCACGTTTGGCCTGCTCGCGCTCCTGCAGGGCAATGTTTAAATCGGTAATGCTTAGTTCACCATTTTGGAATTTCCGAAGTGCAATCTGATACCCGTTTTCTGCCACTTTATCGGCTTCAGTGGCTGTTCTTAGCTGGTCTTGTAAAAGGCTGAACTGCTCTACCTGCACAATTACCGAACGGTCAAACTCTTCAATATCTTTATTCACATTATAAATGGTAAGTTCTCTTTCTGATTCAGCCAGTTTAACAGTTGACGCCGATCGCCCCCAGTCAAGAATGGGAATGCTTAAAGAAATACGCAACATCCGGTCACGCTCTGGCTGGTCATAAATACCCCAAACGGTTTCTGCACTGTTCGATAACCCGAAACTTCCCCGGAGGGTAGTACTGAGACCGGTACTGTTTTTTGCTTCAGCCAGTTCACGGTCGGCATTAATTAACTGGCGCTGGTAAAGTGAAGTTTCTCTTCGATTTTCCCTCGCTTTCTGAACGGCCAAATCAAGATCAATGTCAAAGAACCTGATATCCAGTGGAATGTCGAGATTGATCACCATGGATTGATCCAGTCCAACGTATCTTTTCAATTCAAAATCAGTATTCTTTAATTCCATACTGGCCTGGTTCAATGCTTTTTGAGCATTTAACACCGATAATTCGATTCGTGAATAATCATTATCTGAAATCTGGCCCAATTCTTTTTTTGTTTGCGAAATCCGGAGGTTATCCCGGCTGTTTTTCAAATTATTTTCCGCCAGTTTGTAATTGGTTTGAACCATCAGGTAATTAAAATACCTGTAAGTAGCATTCAGCGCAATTTCTTCAATTTGCTCAACGAAGTTTTTTTGGGCTTCATCGTAAATCATGGGTTCGGTTTTGCGGTACCATTTCATCCAGTTATAAGCGAACAGAGGTTGAGTAAATCCAATTACAAAAGGGCTTCCCGAAAATCCGATTTCATTTTTATTTAAGTTTCGAATACCATGAGCTGATGTACTTGCCCAGATGTTGGTTCCAAGTTGCGGAATAGACTGGCTGAGTGAGAGATTTGCGGAAGCTGCAAGATTGGAAACTTGCTTAAATTCAATACTCCCGTCGGGCTGGGTAATGGGTTGGGTGGTGTGCGTGTAATTTGGCAAATCGCCATTGAGTGTTAACTGGGGTCTGAAACGGGTTTTAAAATTCCGGTAACGCCAGTAATAATTTACGTTTTGGTTTTGGACATATTTCGATGTTGGCGAATGAGTGAGGGCTAAATCAATAACATCCTCGAGGGTTAAAATATTTTCAATGGTATCATTTTGAGGGGTAACCGGGTTTGCAAACAGTGTTAAACCCGCGAATAACAATAAAAAAAACGTTCTCATTTTTTCGGGTCTATTTTTCTAATTCTATTTCATCTGATTGTCTGAATGTGTTAAGTCCTTCTACAACAACAGCATCTCCTTCGTTGAGCCCTGAAAGAACTTCACAATACTCATTTCCAATAATTCCGAGGGTGAAATCTTTTTTGACTGCTTTATCGCCCTCAATTACAAACATTCTGTGTTTTTGTCCGGTTTCAAATTCCGGTATTTTTTTTATTCGCAGTGCATCTTCTTTGTAATTTACAATTATTTGTATTTCAACCTGCTGGTTAGCAATGAGTTTCGGGTGGCTGCTTTCCTGAAGATGAACATTAAACTGAATTTTCTCATTTTCTACCATGGGCGTAATATTTCCAACAGTTCCTTCTAATTGATCCTCACCGAGGTTTACCAAAACCCTGTTCCCTGTTTTAAGTTCCACTGCATGTTGTTCTTCAACCGAACCGATTATTTTAAAAGAAGTAAGGTCAGACATTCTGACCAGCAAATTATCGGTATTTACCTTTTCGCCGGCTTTTCCTGAAATAGAGAGAATAATGCCGGAGGAAGGCGCCCGGATACTCATCTTCTGTATAAGATTCTGCTTTTCTTCGAGTTGTTTTTCCTCCATCCTGATTTGTAAAAGTAGTCCCTGTTCCTCTGCCTTGAGTTGTTGTAGCCGAATAGAATTTTTTTCCACCAGGGTTTCGAGATCTTTTTCTGCAAGTGTAATTTCCTGTTTGGTCTGGTCTATTCGTGCAGGAGAAATACCTCCAACTTCCAGCAACTGTTGCTGGTCGGCCAATTGCGATTTCAACGATGCAATTCTCAGCTTTTTAACTTCTTCGTTATATTCCAAATCAAGTCTTGTGCTTTGGGCATTCAGCCGGGTACGTTCCAGACTATTTCTTCTTACCTCAAGCTGATCTTTTATTTGGTCAATATCATCGTTAACTCCGTCGGTATTTAGCTGAAGGATTATTTCACCTTTTCTCACTCTTGTGCCAGGTTCGGCAAGAATACTTTGAATAATTCCGGGGCCGGGACTCAAAATTAATACTTCACTTTCAGAATCAACAACTCCTGTTGCATGCACCGAAAGCAATACCGGACCATTTTCAACAATTTCAGTAACAAAATTTGCTGATTTAACGGTAGCAGGCAAATACATTCTTGAAAAATAAAATGCCCCGGCTACTCCTGCAATTAACAACAAAGCTATGATTAAAACCTGAAATTTTCTGTTCTTTCCCATGGTTTTCAAAAGTTGGTTAAGGTAAATAATGGTAACAAAACCAATTTGTTAACAAAAAGGTTTTATTTACCGAGGGCTCAAAATTAAAAAAATCCTTTAATTATCGGGGGAATCAGCTATCTTATTTTTTCCAGGAACAAGTTCCTTATTTTAATTAAATAGTCAGCGTCAATTTTGTTTGAAAAAATTCTCACAAACTCAAAAAGCTTCCCTTTTTTGAAAAACGAACCGGATGCGGCATCAAATTCATGCCCGTCCCAGTTGTATTTTACATCCATGTTAACTTTTACAAAAGCAGCAGGTTTAAGGTATTTTGGTATTTCAATGTAGCCAAAGTTTTCATCCTTCTCCTCAATGTAAATTCCATCTTCCAGTTTTACAAGATTAAGAAATTTTACAATTTTTACTTCTGCTTCCAGTTTTCCCTTCAGTTTTTTATTCATTAAAAAATGAATACCCTGGTTTTGATAAGCCTCCTGAATTTTTTCCACCAAATCGATTTCAGAAAGATGCCTTAAACGAATTACATTTAGTAGCTGCGAACCAATCAGCATATAACCTTTGCCCGAATCAAAATTCCAATCGTACTCTTTTTCAATGTTTTGGGTGGCCCGCAAAACCTCTTCCAATGGATATTGCTTGTCAAGAACCAGATAAATGTAAATGGGTGCCGGACTGGTAGGTGTTTCATGATAATAACCGGGAAACTGGTTTAGTGCTTCAAAAACCAGACTGCCCGGCAGCACTTTTTCTTCTACCGAAGCAATGGTTATTTGTTTGGTCAGGTTGGAGAAAACTTCCATTTTTTTGTTCTGTTCCATAATGTGGTATCTTTGGTTTTATTTTTAGTTAAACGAATGCCAAACAAAGTAGTTCATTTTAAAAGTATAGGTCCGGTTACTTTTTTTCGCAACCGGCGTTCGAAAAATATAAAAATTAGCGTTAAACCCGACAAATCGGTGCTTATTTCTTTTCCTTTTTTTGTTTCAGAAAAGGAAGTACTTTCTTTTTTGGCCAAAAATGAAACGTGGATACGAAAGCATCAGGAAAAAGCGAAAGCACAGCAAAAATCGTTTGACGAAGGATTTCTTTTAAAGACCAAAATGCATACGGTTAGCTTGCGCAAAGGGCTGGTAACTGGTGAAGTTAATGTTAAAAATAATGAAGTAACTATTTGTATAAATGATTTTCAAGCTGATAATGCGCGTTTGGCCGTTGAGCACACACTTACTCAGATTTATAAGGTTGAGGCACATTATTTATTACCAAAACGATTAAAAGAACTGGCACAAAAACATGGATTCAGCTACAACAAAGTTTCCATTCGCAACAACAAACGCAACTGGGGAAGTTGTTCATCGCGCAACAACATAAGTCTGAATTTGCAAATGATGAAACTACCCGATGAACTCATCGACTATATTTTGCTGCACGAATTGGTGCATACCGAAATAAAAAATCACAGCGAACTGTTCTGGAAAAAACTCGACCAGATTACGGGAAACAAGGCCAGACAACTGGCCAGAGAAGTAAAGAAATATTCAACATATACATTGTGAAATTCAAAAGCACAAGTTCCAAATTTCAAATAAATTTCAATGGTCAATTTATTAAATTCCAAATTGTTCAATGAAAAATAGTTTTGAGAATTGAATTTTGAGATTTGGGGATTATTTGGATTTTGTAAATTGCTTTTTGATAATTATAAATTATGAACTGGAATCAATTACTTTCCACCAAGCGTATGGGAATGGAGGAGTGGCAAACTTCTGCCAGACCTGAAGACCGTACACAGTTTCAGCGCGATTACGACCGTATTATATTTTCGTCGCCATTCAGGCGGATGCAGAACAAAACGCAGGTTTTCCCGCTACCAGAGCATATTTTTGTGCACAACCGGCTCACCCACAGCCTGGAGGTGGCCAGCGTAGGACGCTCGCTGGGGAATTTGCTTGCTGAAAAAGTGGCTGTTGTATTTCCGGAAAATCCGTTGGTTTCGGAAATCGGCACCATTGTTTCGGCAGCCTGTCTGGCTCACGATTTAGGCAACCCGCCTTTTGGGCATTCGGGTGAATCGGCCATTTCCAATTTTTTTCAAAACGGTGCCGGGAAAGAATTTCAGCAACAACTAACACCGGCAGAATGGAGCGATTTTATCCGGTTCGACGGGAATGCCAACGCACTCCGCCTTCTTATGCACCAGTTTAACGGGAAGCGGCCCGGCGGTTTTGCGCTTACTTACCCTACGCTGGCCAGCATTGTAAAATACCCGTTCGAATCGTCGCTGGCCACCAAACAGAAATTTGGCTTTTTTCAGTCGGAGAAAGTTCAATTTAAAAATATTGCCGCTGAGTTGCAGATTCCTGAAAAAAGTAAAGACCAGCTTTCTTTTCAGCGCTATCCGCTGGTTTACCTGGTTGAAGCAGCCGACGATATCTGTTATCAGATTATGGATTTGGAAGATGCTTATAAACTGGGAATTCTGAGTTACGACCGGGTGAAAGAGCTTTTTTTGAATTTTTATGATACTGCCGAAGATAAAAAGGCGTTAAAAAGTATTGAAGAAACATTAACCCGGGTAACCGACAAGAATGAACAAATCAGCTACCTCAGAGCCGGCGTTATTGGCAAACTGATTCACGAAAGCATGCGGATTTTTGAAGAAAATTATGAATCCATTTTATGCGGAAGTTTTTCAAAAAGTCTGGTGGATTCGCTGCATAATAATCAGACAGTTGCCATGAAACAGGTAAAAGAGGTTTCTTTTTCGGAAGTGTATGCCCACCGCACCGTAGTTGAAATTGAAATTGCCGGATATAAAATTATCGGCACTTTGCTGGATGAGTTCGTTGGTGCAGTAATTAACCCGAAAGACCGATACAACAAAAAAATCCTGTCGTTGCTGCCCGGACAATACCAACCGGAAAGTGAAAGTCCGTACCACAAAATTCAGTCGGCGGTGGATTTCATATCGGGAATGACCGATGTATTCGCCCTCGATTTGTACCGAAAAATTACAGGGATAAGTTTACCGGGGGTGGTTTGAAGAAGTCGGAAGTTGGAATTTTGAAGTTGGAGGCAGGAAAATTATGGGTTTTATTTTTATGAATATTTAAAACTTCAGTGCTAACTTTGCTCCCGATTAATTTAAATTTTGTCATGAACATTCAAACATTAAAAATTATTCAAACGGCAGTTGTCCTTATTGTTCTGGTTTTTGCACACTTTTTTACACGAAAAGTTGTAAAAAGCTTTCTGAAAAAATTCAAATTTACTGCTCAACGCAGAAAGCTGACCATTCGTATTGTTAACCTTTTGTTGTCCATTACGGCAATTGTTTTTGTGTCGGCCATTTGGGGGGTAAAACAATCGCAATTGGCTGTGTTTATTTCATCGGCAATGGCAGTACTTGGTATCGCATTTGTTGCGCAATGGTCGCTGCTTTCAAATATTACAGCCGGGCTCATTCTGTTTTTTAATCATCCCTTAAAGATTGGAGATCACATTAAAATTATTGAAAAAGATTTCGTTATTGAAGGTATCATTAGCGATATTACTTTCTTTTTTGTGCACATTAAAACCGAAAACAAAGAAAAAATCTCCATCGCCAACAACATTTTTCTACAAAAAAACATTTCGATTGTGCTGCAGAAAGATGAACATTGATCTTGTATCGTAAATTAAAACGACTTGTTATCAGGGTCTATCATTTCAAAAAATAAAAGGCAGCACTTCAAAAATTTGAAAGGCTGCCTTTAAATTTTTAAATCAGGTATAAAAACCAACTATCTTTCCAGCAAACTGTCCAGCAGTCCCGGGCGTCCTTCCTTGCGGGTGTTTCCACCTGCCGGTGAAAGTTCGCGAATCAATTTACGGATGGGCATACTTTGAAGCCACACTTTTCCTGTGCCGCGCAAGGTGGCTAAAAATATTCCCTCTCCGCCAAAAACCATAGAACGCAATCCGCCCGCCTGTTCAATGCTGTAATCAACTGTAGGCTCAAAACCCACAATACAACCGGTATCTACTTTCAGTACTTCGTTGTTCAGTTCTCTTTCAATAACAGTGCCCCCGGCATGGATAAAAGCATTTCCGTCGCCTTGCAATTGCTGCAAAATAAACCCTTCGCCGCCAAAAAATCCGGCGCCCAGTTTTTTGCTGAATGTGATGGAGATTTTCGTTCCCATGGCTGCACATAAAAAGGCATCACGCTGCACAATAATGCGCCCGCCCAGCGCTGTCAGGTTCATCGGGATTATGGTGCCCGGGTAAGGCGCTGCAAAAGCCACGTGTTTTTTACCCCATCCTTTATTGGTAAAATGCGTTAAAAACAGCGATTCGCCTGTAATTAACCGCGAACCGGCAGACAGCAGTTTATCAAAAAACCCGGCATTGGGATTGGATCCATCACCCATTCGGGCAGTAAATTCAATTCCGTCTTCCATGTACAGCATAGCGCCGGCTTCGGCAATAACCGTTTCTCCCGGGTCAAGTTCAACCTCTACCAACTGAACATCGTGACCAATAATTTTATAATCAATTTCGTGCGATTGCATAATTTTTATTTTTAAAATTTTTGTGGAGTTAAAGGTACAATTTTGGATGTATTGAATAAAACTGAACCCGGAGAAATTTTATTTTCCCGGTTCATAAAAAAAAGACAGCCATTGTTCTGACTGTCTTTACATTATTTTATTCTGATTGAAATAATTCGTTAGAATGCTGAAATAAATCCAAAACTGAATTTATTTATTGGGTTAGTACTGTGAGTGAAATCGTACGTATATTCAGCCGCCAGCCGAACATTCCGGCGTAAAAGATAACCTGCATGAAATGTAGCAGAATGATAGTCAGCCATGTTGAAATCAGATTCCACCCAGTTGTACAATCCCAGCAGGTACCAGTCGCTTAGGTCGCCTTTCGGACTGAAAATGAGTTCTGCCATGGCGCCGTCAGTATTTATATCAGCCATAGTTGTGGTGCTGCTCATGTTGTAAAAAACTTCCGAATCGTTCCGTTGCAGGTACTGTGCATTCAATGTCCATTTTTCGGTGGGGGTGAATGAAATATCGGGTCCCCACATAAAAACTTTGTTGGTGATGTCGCTCACTACTGTATGCTCAAGTGCCTCCTTTCCGGTGTAAACAAAAGCTCCAACGGTTAACTTGTCACCAATGTCCTGCGATAATTTTCCCAGCACATTTTTATACTTGTCTTTGTCGAAAACCCGGTTGCGGGCTTCGCCAATACCATTGCCGTTAATTATTTCCATTGTAATTCCGGTTCCGGAATCCAGTCCAAGCGTTAGCATCATCCCTTTATCGTATGTCATACCAATACCCGATGTTCCGATTTGCGATGTGTAAAGCACATAATCCTCGAGCGAAAGCCGCAGTTCCCGTTTAAAGAGCGGGTCAGATACCTGGAATTGACCCAGTGAAACATCGAAATCAATTCCGAAAAGGTCGTTATACATTAAAAAAGCGTCTTCTACACCAGCCACTTCGCCGCGTTCGCTAAAATAAAAATAGAAGTAGTAGGAAAGTCGATCCGAAATTTCTCCGCCCGACATAAATTTCATCAGATAAGGAGAGGCAAAATCGGTTTTTTCATTTCCTGCTAAATTGTAACTCACAAAACCTTCAAGGCGCACAGCAATTGGAAGTTCACGCACCAGCGATAATTTTGTGTCGCCTGTTTCGGTATAATACCTGGGTGACTGTTCTTCAACCAGGCGGAATCCGTTTCCTGCAAATTCATCGCCATAAGGTTTTAAAGCAGGAGCTGCCGGGGCGTGGCAGGTTGTGCAACTCATCCGGTATTTTCGCGCAAAAGCAGGAATTGCCTGCAATTGTTCTGCTAAAAAAATAAAGATGGCAAACAATGTCAGTAATCGTAAAATCTGTTTCATAATGTCTGTTTTTATGGATATACAGTAATTTCAGTAGAATGGCTGTTAACCAGTTGTGCCCGGTATTCTTCCTCCGGAACTTCGAGGTATTCGCCTACCGGTTTTACCAAAAGCCGGTAATACATTTCAGCTTTCACTTTTAGCTGGCCGGGTTCAACTTCAAAGGGTAATTCAAAAGTATAAGTTTCGAGTTTTGTTTCGCGGGGTCCAATCCGGTAATCTACGCCAAGCGAGGCGGTATTCCATTGCATAATAGTCATCCGGCCTTCCGGATCGAAATAAGGCATTCTGAAAATCCGGTCGCCAATAGGCACATCTTCTCTGCGGACTCCTTCAAAATTTTCAATTCCCAGCGGAACTCCCATGTCCTGGTAGGCAAGTGCATCGCTGGCGATGGTATATTCTTCTCCTTCGAAACCTTTTTTATCAACCGGAATGTGATAAATATTCCCGGCTTCGTCTTCTGCTTCCACATGCAACCACACAATGCGGTCTTCTACCGAACCGGTTGGAAATTTATGACCGGTTTTCTGATTGAATGCCGTTACCGTAAAAACAACTACCTCGCCTGGTTCGGTTTCGCGAATGTCGGGTTGAATGCGCAGTTCAATGGTTCCATTCACTTTGCCCGGATCGTGCCCTCCATTAAAAAGGTGGGTTCGTGCATCAGGATAAGTGGTTCCCATTTTGGCCGTTTTCATTTCTGTATCGGGCATGTGGCATTCCTGGCACAGAACGTCAGCATCGGCATACGGCCCTTCTTCCCACTCGAGCTGGGTTGATTTTACCCACACACCAAACGGGCTTTTTTCGTTGTGACAGCTTCCGCAAATTTTTGTATCGCTGTGTAAATCAGTAGCAATTATAGTGTGATCAGGCGATTCTATTTCACCTTTCCGGGAGCTGTATTTTGTTTGTCCGGGTTCAATTACCCAGTTAAAATTATAAGCTGTATCACCTTCAATGCCTTTAATCAGGTGGCAAACTTCGCAGGAAACCGATTCATTGGCACGCGATCCTTCTTCGGGCCGCGGAGGAGTTACATCTCCCGCCAGATAAGCCATGGGAGTATGACAGCCGTTGCACCCATCAACCACTTCTTTAAATTCAGGTTTGGCTTCGGCGTGGGCCACTGCCAGTTTGAAATATTCAATCTCATCCCAGTGGTGTGTATATGCCTGCGACATCATAGACTGACTCCACTGCTGGTAGAAATCGTTGTGGCAACTCTGGCAATACTCCGGAGTTTGAAAGTCTTTATATTTGAACGCACCTTTTTTATCTCCTTCATCTGCACCGGGGAGCTTAAAGCTGAATATAAAAAGTACCAGCAAAATTATCGTACTGAGAATTGAAATTGATACTGCTTTTTTCATGATTTATGGGCTTTAAATTTTCCCCTTAAAATTAGTGTTTTTCATTCTTTTAATTGAATAAAATGTACGCTATCTTCAAATTATTCCATTGTGTGAAGATGTTATAATTCAGTCTTTTAAGTCTTAATTTAATGTTAATGCTCAAGAATTCAGATACAAGCGGAATAGCTCAGGATTTTAAGCGGGTGTTTAATTTATTGTCAGTCTAAATAATTTTTGGGGAAGCAGGAAAAGGAATTCTGTCTTAACCGATAAAATCCTACAGAAATTTGAATGCGCCAGATTTGAAGGTTAAACAGAAATAAAATTTTAGATGAAATTGCTGAAATTGTGTATATGAAGAATTAATTGCCATTTTTTTCCGACCTTTGTATAAAAATTGGGAAACCATTATGAACAGAAATTTCAGCAAAGGCCAAACAGGTAAAACAGGCAGAAAACCGTCTGTAAAAACTGGAGCTAAACAGGAAAGCCCGCAAAAAGGAGGACGTCGCCCGGCAGAAGGGAAAAAAGTTATTCAACTTAAAAAGAAAGCTGAACCATCGCTTAAAAAAGAGGTAAACCTTCCGGGAAAAAGACCGAAAAAAACCGCTACAACCGGCGAAATGCGTCTGAACCGTTTTATTGCAAATGCCGGTGTTTGTTCCCGGCGCGAAGCCGACAAATACATTTCTGCAGGCTTGGTTACCGTTAACGGAAACATTGTTACAGAACTTGGCGTGAAGGTAAAAATGAACGATGATGTACGTTTTGACGGCAGAAAACTTAATGCCGAAAGGAAAATTTACCTGTTGCTGAACAAACCCAAAGATTTTGTTACCACTACAGACGACCCTCATGCCGATCGCACCGTGATGGATTTGGTGAAAGACGCCTGCGACGAAAGGATTTACCCGGTTGGCCGTCTCGATAAATCTACCACCGGCGTGCTACTGTTTACCAACGACGGCGAACTTTCCGACCGGCTGACACATCCCAGTCACAACATCAAAAAAATTTACCAGGTGTCGCTCGACAAACCGCTTACCAAAAACGATATGTTGCAGGTAGCCGAAGGCATTGAACTGGAAGATGGCCGCATTGCAGCAGATGCCATTAGTTATATCGATGGAAATGTTAAAACGGAAATTGGCATTGAAATTCACTCGGGCCGCAACCGCATTGTGCGACGCATTTTTGAGCACCTTGGTTACAAGGTAAAAAGACTCGACCGCGTATATTTCGCCGGACTCACCAAAAAGAATCTTTCACGCGGCAAATGGCGTTTCCTCGCGCACAAAGAAATACAATTTCTAAAAATGAAATAGTTAAAATTTGAAAAAACGTTCCAGTTTTTGATTAAATTCTTCGGGCGGGGCGGTAAAAAACTGCTTTAAACGGGGTTGAAGTTTCAACTGATTTAGCTCACGTAAGTGTTCTGTTTGGTTGGTAAGAATACGCAATTCTTCCTGGTCTAATCCGTAACTTTCAGCTATCAAATTTTCGGAAAAAACATGCAAATCGTGGTCGTCGCCCAACTGGTCGGTAATTTTATTCAACTGGTCGGTTTTCAGTTTAAAATAGCGCGGGTGTAAAAACTTAATGAAATCGAGCTGGTACCATAACCGTTTCAGCTTTTTTCGCAGTTCGTGCCATTCCTCGGGATGCGGATTGGCAGGTAATTGCTGATAAATTGAAATACTTTTCAGATACGATTGGCTCACTTCACTGAAAAACTGAATGCGAACAGGAAATTCACTATTGTTTTTTGTGAGGATTTCATCAAAACCATCGAAAAATGTGCGGATGGTATTGTGCAGGTTGTTTTCCAAAAATCCACGCTCAACCAGCAATTTATTTTTTTGAACCAACAGTTCGCGGGCTATTCTTATTTTCTTCTCCGGCAAATGGTTGTTGGAGGAAATATTTTTATCAAATAAATCCAAATTCACTGCTGATTCCCGCAGCGGAGCCAGCAATTTTCCAAAATTCCGGATATCTTGATTAAGCTGGCCAGCCGGACTGTCTGGAATCTCTTTAAAAAACCGCAGCAATGCACGCAGGCGTTTAAACCCGCGGCGCAGTTCGTGTACCTTTTGGTTTGAAGAAATGTTTTCAGCAGCGCAAAAATAACTGGCCTTTTCAGCCTGGTGAGAAATTGCCTGGATTATCCTGTTCCCTATGTTCTGAACCATATTTATTATCAACGGTTTGGGCAAAAATAGGGATAATTCGTGAAACCCCGAATTTAAATCATCTCAAATCCGGTGTAGGGTATAAGTGCTGCCGGAATTTTTATTCCTTCCGAAGTTTGGTTGTTTTCGAGCAAAGCGGCCACAATGCGGGGCAACGCCAGGGCACTGCCGTTCAAAGTGTGCGCAATCTGTGGTTTTTTGGAATTTTCGTCGCGGTAACGCAATTTTAACCGGTTGGCCTGAAATGCATCGAAGTTGGAAACTGAGCTCACCTCCAGCCACATCTGCTGGGCCGCCGACCACACTTCAAAATCGTAAGTAAGCGCCGAAGTAAAACTCATGTCGCCACCGCACAAACGCAAAATACGGTAGGGCAGTTCCAGCTTTTTCACCAGGCTCTCCACATGTTTCACCATTTCTTCCAGAATCTCGTACGACTTTTCGGGGTGGGCAATCTGCACAATTTCCACCTTATCGAACTGATGCAGGCGATTCAGGCCGCGCACATCCTTGCCGTAGGAACCGGCTTCGCGACGGAAACAGGCGCTGTAGGCCGTATTTTTTACTGGAAGGTCTCTGGCATCGAGAATTACATCTCGGTAAATGTTGGTGACCGGTACTTCGGCAGTGGGAATCAGGTACAAATTGTCACCTGTAACATGGTACATTTGTCCTTCCTTGTCGGGCAACTGGCCGGTACCAAATCCTGAATTTTCGTTTACCACCAGCGGCGGCTGAATCTCTTCGTATCCGGCCCTGCGGTTTTCATCCAGAAAGAAATTAATGAGCGCCCGCTGCAGTTGCGAACCTTTTCCACGGTAAACCGGAAATCCGGCGCCGGTGATTTTTACGCCCAGTTCAAAATCTATCAGGTTGTATTTTTGTGCCAGCTCCCAGTGGGGCAAAGCGTTTTCGGCAAGTTGCGGAAGTTCACCTCCCGATTTCACTACTTCGTTGTCCTCTGCTCCTTTGCCCGGCGGCACCGACTCGTGCGGTAAATTGGGAAGCAGAATCTGCAGTTCGGCCACTTTCTTCTCAATTTCGGCAAACTGCCCGTCCAGTTGTTTAATGGTGTCTTTCAATTCTGAAGTGCGGGCTTTGGCAGCGTCGGCTTCCTCCTTTTTTCCTTCGCGAAACAAGTTCCCAATTTCTCTCGAAATTTTATTCATTTCGGCTTTGGCCTGTTCCGCTTTTTGCTGCGCTTCATTTTTCCGCCGGTACAAGTCAACAATGCTATTGACGATTTCCGTAGCGTCAAAATTTTTCTTCTTGAGTTTTTCAATTACCACCTCCGGGTAATCCTGTATAAATTTCAGGTTGAGCATATTTTTTCGATTTGAAGGTGCAAAGCTAATATAAAATAAAAAATCTCCTGCTGACAACAACAGGAGATTTTCCTAAATACTTTTATTTAAGTAGCTTATTTTTCTATTCCGCCTTTCAGTTTGTCCTGAAGGTCTTTCAGTTCATCCCAGTTTCCGTCGGCAGCCAGCTTGGCCTGCTGCGGCCAGGTGGAAGGATTTTTTGAAGCATAACGGCTTCCGGCATCGGCCAGAATTTCTTTCAGTTTTTCTTCTGATGCTGCAGCCAGTTCAGCGTATGTGTTGATTCCTGCTTCGTTGAAAATTTCGGCAATTTTGGGTCCGATACCTTCAATTTTTTTCAGGTCATCGGCTTCAACAACTTCTTTTTCAATTTTAGCGGCCACTTTCTCTGCCTTTGCAGGTTCAGCTTTGGCTTTCGGTTTTTCTTCAACAACAGGAGCCGGTGCTTCGGCAACTGCCACATCAACATCAACATCAACATCAACCACTGGTTCTACTGATACGTATGAACGGTTTTTCCTTTTCTTCTGAAACATTACCGTTCCGCTGGTAAGTGCAAACAGGGTATGATCTTTTCCTATTCCCACATTTTCACCTGGGTAATGTTGCGTTCCACGCTGGCGAACTAAAATATTACCAGCTTTTGCATACTGACCTCCGTAAATTTTTACTCCAAGTCGTTTGCTTTCCGATTCGCGTCCGTTTTTCGAACTACCTACACCTTTCTTATGAGCCATGGTAATTTATTTTTTTAGTTATCCAACAATGTTTTCAATTTGAATTTGCGTTAATTGCTGACGGTGGCCGTTTAGTTTTTTGTAGCCTTTTCTCCGTTTCTTTTTAAACACCAGCACTTTATCGCCTTTTAAATGTTCCAGCACTTTGGCTGTTACTTTCGCACCATTAACGGTGGGGGTACCTACGGCCACTTTGCCGTCGTTGTCAACAAGCAAAACCTTGTCAAAATCAACCGAGTCGCCTTCATTGGCTTCCAGTTGATGGACATACAGTTTTTTTTCTTTTTCAACTTTGAACTGCTGCCCTGCAATCTCTACAATCGCGTACATAATTTCAACTTTTTAATGTTACACCGGCAGGCGGGAAACTCTCTTGTTTCCTCTTGTTGAGCCTAAACGGTTCAAAAATTTTGGACTGCAAAAGTAGTTATTTTTAATACATTGGCAAATGTTGAGTGAAAATTTTTCACAAACCTTCTGAATCCTGTTGCTGTTTCGCATTGAGAAAACTAATCTTCATTTCTGATCTATTCCCAAAATGATTGTTATATTTGTTTTCACAATAAAAACCGGACTTGGGAGGAATGCAAAAAATACGATTGAATATTCTGGGATTGTCAGTAAGTCAAACACAATCAGGAGCTTATGCGTTGGTTTTGTCGGAGGAGAATGGTGATAGAAGAATACCTATTATAATTGGGCCGGTTGAAGCGCAGGCTATAGCCATTCAACTGGAAGGTTTGAAACCTCCGCGCCCTTTAACTCACGATTTAATTAAAAACATTGCGCTGGCATTTAATATTGTACTGCTCGAAGTAATTATTCATAAGCTGGAAGAAGGAATTTTTTATTCTGAGTTGCTTTGTGAAATGGATGGGCGTGAGGTTAAAATTGACTCCCGCACGTCTGATGCAGTAGCACTGGCACTTCGTTTTAGATGCCCGATTTACACTACCGAAGATATTCTGAATAAAGCAGGTATTGTACTTGAAGGCGACGAGGCCAAACAACCTGAAACGGGCAGAGCCGGCAAAAAAGCGGGTTCTTCGGAATCAACTCCGTTTGCGCGTTATACATTGCAGGAGTTGGAAGAATTGCTTAACGAGGCAGTTCAAAACGAAGATTATGAAAAAGCTTCGGTATTGCGGGATGAAATTAGTAACCGTAAGAAAAATTAACCTGAAAAGATGAATAGAATTCTTGCCTTGCTGGTCGTTTGCGCCGGCATTTTCTTTTTTCAACCGGCAGTGGCACAACAGCCTGAACCTGAAATGACCGACGACAGGCCTGCATTAGTAGAAGATAATTCTCCCTCTACATCAACTATTTTGTTGGACAAAGAGCGGGAAAATAATTTTTCACTGACTACATTACTGCGCGGTATGCTTGGTATGTCGGTTCTTTTGGTTTTGGGTTTTGTTTTTAGCTCCGATCGTAAAAATATTCCCTGGCGAACGGTTGCCACGGGTTTATTCATACAGGTTTTGCTGGCCATTGGTGTGCTTTATGTTCCTTTTATAAGAAATGGCTTTGAATTTTTCGGGCAGATTTTTGTCAAAATTCTCGATTTTACCAAAGCTGGTAGCGAATTTCTTCTTGGCGATTTAATGAATGCCGAAACCTACGGGTTCATTTTTCTTTTTCAGGTTTTACCCACCATTATTTTCTTTTCAGCATTAACCAGCCTGCTGTTTTACTGGGGAATTATTCAGAAGGTGGTTTACGGACTTGCCTGGTTGTTCACCAAAGCATTAAAAATTTCTGGAGCGGAAGCACTTTCGGTTGCCGGAAATATTTTTCTCGGACAAACCGAATCGCCACTGATGATAAAAGCTTATCTTGAAAAAATGAGCAAATCGGAGATTTTGCTGGTTATGTCGGGCGGAATGGCAACCATGGCCGGAGGTGTACTTGCTGCATATATTGCATTGCTTGGCGGCAATGATCCGCAAATGCGTCTTGAATTTGCCAAACACCTTTTAGCTGCATCGGTAATGGCAGCTCCGGCAGCTATCATTTTCTCAAAAATGCTGGTGCCCCCAACCGAAGCCATCAACAAACAAATTGAGGTAAGTAAAGATAAAATTGGCAGCAACGTACTCGATGCCATTACCAACGGAACCACCGAGGGCGTAAAACTGGCCGTTAATGTAGCAGCCATGTTGCTTGCATTTATTGCATTTATTGCCATGTTCAATTTTATTATTGGTAAAATAGGGCAGTGGACTACGCTGAATGATCTTATTGTGGAGGGTACCAACGGTAGATACGACGGGCTTTCCCTGCAATTTATTCTGGGGTACACGTTTGCACCGCTTATGTGGCTTATTGGTGTTGGTGCTGAGGATGTGGTAATTGTAGGACGGTTATTGGGCGAAAAACTCATACTTACCGAATTTATTGGCTACATAAGTTTGGCCGAATTGAAAAGTTCCGGTATTTTCTCAGATCCCAAATCGATAATTATGGCTACTTATATATTATGTGGATTTGCCAATTTTTCTTCCATTGGTATACAGATTGGTGGCATTGGTGCACTGGCGCCTGGAAGGCGGGTGTTACTTTCAAAATACGGCGTACCAGCTTTAATTGCCGGCACACTGGCCTCGCTGATGAGTGCAACAATAATCGGTATGATTATGGGCTGAATAATAATTTCCTGAATTGAGGTTATTCCTTTTATCCGGATTTTTTCTCAAAAAAGTTTTTCAGCAAAAAAAAAATCAAAAAAATTTTCTGTTTTACGCAACCCTTTTATTCGGTATTGAATCAAACCAATAATTAAAATTTTAAAATAGAAATTCTGATTTTCCGTTTACAGAAAGTCAGAAATTTTTTATTAACCTGTTTAAATAAAAATGAAAGAAAACATGAAGACAAAAAAATTGATTTGGAAAAGTTTAGCAGCTTTTGTATTGGGAAGTGTTGTTTTAACCTCGTGCCTTGAAGATCCGGAACCGGTTGCATTGGATGCTGTTCCCGATGTTTTTATGCAAAAAATTGTGCAAGATGGCGCGGAAAAGTATGGACTGGCATTCTGGGTTTTGGGTAATAAAGCATTGGATTCGGTAATGGTTGAAGGCCCGGACGAAGAAACATGGGCTTTGGAGGAAGATCCGAGCGGTAACCGCATATTCAGCCTTTTCCCTGAAGAAGAAGATTATACCGATTCTATGCCGGAATTAGGCGATTACACCTTTACAGTAAAGAGTACACAGGCAGATGAAGTTGCCATTACCATTAAAGACGAACTGGAAGATGAAGAACTGGATGCAGTGGTTATTGATTCAACTAAATTTAATAATTTAAAACTGGAAATTTACTGGCAGGAAGTGGAAAATACTGATGGATATTATATCCGTCTTTATGATGATTCAGACGATTTGATTTATATGAGTGCAAGGCTCGATGACGATGATACTGATTATTCTTTTGGAGTAGCCGACACCGGATGGGCAAATACAAGCAACAAAGCACAAGATGGTGAAAATTATCGCATTGAAGTGATGGCAATTCTATATGAGTCAGGAAGTACCAGCACAGACAGAGATTACAATGTTCAGTTTATTTCTAAAGCGTCAACAGAAATTGTTTGGGGCGAATAACAATTTATTTCTTTTATTAACTGGGGCGTTTCTGTAAAGGAACGCCCTTTTTCTTTTAAACTTTTCCTCGTACATTTGCACCTCAATTTTTTGGTAGAAATCTGAAACAAAAAAACATGGAAATTGCGAGCAAATATACTCCGTCAGAAGTGGAAGAAAAATGGTACAAGTTCTGGATGGAAAACAATTTTTTTCATTCTGAACCCGACGAACGGGAATCTTACACCATCGTTATTCCGCCACCAAATGTAACCGGCGTGCTGCACATGGGGCACATGCTCAACAATACCATTCAGGATATTCTGGTGCGCCGGGCGCGCATGACCGGCAAAAACGCCTGTTGGGTGCCCGGAACCGACCACGCATCTATTGCTACCGAAGCCAAAGTGGTAAACAAACTCAAAGCCGAAGGCATTGATAAATACGACCTTTCACGCGAAGAATTTCTGGAACATGCCTGGGACTGGACCCGCAAACACGGCGGAATTATTCTCGAACAGTTAAAAAAACTGGGTGCTTCGTGCGACTGGGAACGTACCGCTTTTACCATGGACGAAGCCCGGAGCGAATCGGTTATTAAAGTTTTTATTGATTTGTACAACAAAGGCCTTATCTACCGCGGCGTTCGTATGGTAAACTGGGACCCTGCTGCCAAAACCGCACTTTCCGACGAGGAGGTGATTTATAAGGAAGTACAATCGAAACTCTACTACCTGAAATATAAGATAGAAGCCCCCCTTAATCCCCCCGGAGGGGGGAAAGAGGATTCCCTGTACAAAACTGCACGAAAATCAGAATATGAATTATTAAAAAGAAATGCAAAAAATTTACGTCGCTTTTCAACTGAAGCAGAAAGTGTTTTATGGGAAATGTTGCGTGAAAAAAAGTTGGGTGAAAAATTCAGAAGGCAACATATTATTAATGATATTATTGTTGATTTTGTTTGTCTTCAAAAAAAACTGGTCATTGAAGTAGATGGCGGATATCATACTAATCCTGAAATTCAAAAATTGGATACACTCAAAACTGAAATTTTAAATCAACTAGGCTACAAAATTATCCGGTTTACAAACGATGAAGTACTGGCAAACATTGATTCAGTATTGATGACCATCCGGAAAGCTCTTATCTCTCCCCCTCCGGGGGAGCTGGAGGGGGCTATTATTATTGCCACCACCCGGCCCGAAACCATTTTGGGTGATACGGCAGTTTGTGTAAATCCTGCGGACAAAAGGTTTTCACATCTGATAGGAAAACGGGTGCTGGTTCCGCTTATCAACCGTTCCATTCCCATTATTGAAGACGATTATGTGGATATGGAATTCGGTACCGGCTGCCTGAAAATTACACCGGCACATGATATTAATGACTATGAAATCGGGTTGCGTCACAACCTGCCTGTTATCGATATTTTTAACGACGACGGAACACTGAGCAATGCAGCCGAAATTTTTATAGGTGAAGATCGTTTCGATGTTCGCGAAAAAATTGTTCCCGAACTGGAAAAGGCTGGGAATTTGGCCAAAATAGAAGATTATACCAATAAGGTAGGTTACTCCGAACGTACTGATGTAGCCATCGAACCCAAACTTTCTGCCCAGTGGTTTCTTAAAATGGAAGAACTGGTGAAACCGGCGCTTGAAAATGTACTGAACGACACCATCAAATTTCATCCTGCCAAATTCAAAAATATTTACCGCCACTGGATGGGCAACATCAAAGACTGGTGCATTAGCCGGCAATTGTGGTGGGGGCACCAAATTCCTGTTTGGTATATAAAAGAGGCCCCCTCTGACTCTCCGCCAGCTGGCGGAGGAGAATTGGGTTTTGTAGTTGCTGAAACCGAAGAGGAGGCGCGGAAACTGGCAGTTGCCAAACACCCCTCCCTTGGAGGGGATGGGGGAGGCTTTTCTCTGCATCAGGACGAGGATGTGCTGGATACATGGTTTTCGAGCTGGTTGTGGCCCATCTCAGTATTTGACGGAATCCGCAAACCGGAAAATACTGACATAAAATACTACTATCCAACTTCTGATTTGGTAACCGCACCCGATATTATTTTCTTCTGGGTGGCCCGCATGATTATTGCCGGTTATGAATACAAAGATTTGTACCCTTATAAAAATGTTTATTTTACCGGGATGGTGCGCGATGCGCAACGCCGCAAAATGTCGAAATCGCTGGGCAACTCGCCCGACCCGCTCGATTTGATTGCCAAATACGGCGCCGACGGTGTGCGTGTGGGCATGCTGCTTTGCTCGCCTGCAGGCGGTGATTTGCTGTTCGACGAAAACCTGCCGCAACAGGGGGCAGGGTTTGCTACCAAAATATGGAATGCTTTCCGCCTGGTGAAAAACTGGGAAGTTTCAACAGAGATTGAACAGCCGGAACATTCGAAACTGGCCATCGACTGGTTCCAAAATAAATTAAATCAGGTGGTAGAAACGCTCGACGGACAGTTCAATCAGTTTCGCATTTCAGAAGCGCTGATGACCATTTACACCACCGTCCGCGATGAATTTTCAGGTTGGCTGCTGGAAATTGTAAAACCGCCTTACCAACAACCCATCGATGCGAAAACCTACGGCGAAGTGGTGGAATTGTTCGACCAGTTGCTGCGGCTGATGCACCCGTTTATGCCTTTTATTACCGAAGAAATCTGGCAACTGCTGAAGGCGCGGAAAGACAACGAAAGCATTATGGTGAGCCAGCTTCCGGCAGTTGAAAAATACGATGCCGAACTGCTGGCTGCTTTTGAAAATGTGAAGGAAGCCATTTCCGGTATCCGCAATATCCGCAAAGAAAAAAACATTCCAAATAGAGATACGCTGGAACTGAAAATTCAGAAAGGAGACAAAGGTTATGAAGCTGGCTTTGCCCCGGTTCTGCAAAAAATGGCCAATCTTTCGGCGCTCGAAATGGTTTCGGAAGAAGTGAAAGGCGCTGCATCGTTTAGGGTAAAATCCACCAACTTTTATGTTCCCATGGAAGGTCTCATTGATGTGGAAGAAGAATTGAAAAAGCTGGAAGAGGAACTGAAATACACTAAAGGTTTCCTGAATTCAGTGGTGAAAAAACTCAGCAACGAACGCTTTGTGAACAACGCTCCCGAAGCGGTGGTGGCCAATGAAAAAGCCAAGCAGGCCGACGCGGAAGCCAAAATAAAGGTACTGGAAGAACAGATTGCTTCGCTGAAATAATCTGAAATTTTTCATCGGATGAATTGGAAGTCATCCGATGAATATATATTACAAGCTGATATTTAAACTTTTGCCGGCATATACTCCTTGCGGAAGATCAACAACTAAAAGTGTTTTGTTTTGGGTTTTATCAGGAAAAGCACTAAAATCAACTCCGCTTTTTTCAAAAACACCCGTAATTGTTACCTGCATCTGGCTTAGTTTTCGGGAAGGGTCTGAAACGGTTAGCTCTTTAACCTGGTTTCCCTCCGTTTTCAGCATTACCATTCCCTGGCTGTCCATTCGTACATTTAAGCCTTCAGAAATTCCAATTTCTCCTGATTTGTAAAATGCTATCTGGCAAATTCCAAGCTGGTTGTGTTTTACGGCTTGAATTTCAGAAGTATTGGAAAGAATTTCGATGTCTCTGTTTTTTCCGTCTGTTTCTGTAAGTTCCTGCTCGCTAACGTCAGGTACTACAATGTATTGATAGGATGCATTGCCCGGCCGGTTTCCGTGATTGAAATACATCATAAAAACATCTTCGGTTACCAGCTCTTCCGAAATATTTTTCTGATCGGTAATATCCGACCAGCGGCCTTTTTTGGGCTGATTCGACACGTGAACAGTTGCTGGCTCAGGTAAAATATACCCGATTTTATCGTGGTAAACCCATTTCACATTGTCCAGATCGCGACTGCCGTTGGATAGCTTTTTAATTTCGTCGTTCTGCAAAACAGTTACATTATTTCTCATCAAAACCTGGTTTACAGTAGTTACCACCGGAAAATTGCTTGTGGAACTGATTCCCGTGCCGAGACACACATATTCATTATCGAAAAAGAACCACGATTTTTTGGCTTCGGTTTTATCGTGCGGGCTTTTAAAATCGAAAACCACCGCACCATACAATCCATCGGTTACTGCGCCTACGAAATCTGTCAATCCATCTTTCTGAATTTCATCCGGCCCGTAAAGTTCCGGTTTTTGCAGAATGGTAGTTCCCGAAATTTTTTGCCAGTCGTAAACCGGCCAGATGTTATGGTATTCGTCTCCTTTCAACATTAGGTAATTGGTTCCGTCGGCACGGTGGTGGGTTGTTTTTCCCGGTCCGTTGTAAGGTTCTTCCATATTCCGGTTACGGGTTGAAAACATGCGTACCGTGGTATAAAAATTAGGTCGTTGAAACACAAAATGCTCGGTTTGCCAAAAGAATTTTGCGAATGATTGCGACGGTTTGGCTTCCCCTTTTCTCAGGCGGATTATTTCCTCCAGTTCATCTTTTCGGTAATCCGTGCTTACCAAAAGTCGCTCAATCTCCAGCGTTCCCTGTGGTCTGAATGTTGCTTTGTTCGAAATGCTTCTGTTTTTTACACTGATATCTTCATAAATTCCATACACCTGCTGTTTATAAATTCCATCCAGGTAATAGTCAACCAATTGATTTATTTTTTCAACAGAGAAAGCATACCTGGTTCCGGCCACATAATACGACCACTCGCCGAACGCGTTGGCATATTTCCCATAACCGTAGGAAGTGGTATTATTTACCCTATCGTGGCGGTGATGGAAACTGTAATCGTGCTGCATACCACGCTCTCCGGTAGTAAATTTTATTTCCCCCGCAATAATTTGTATGACTTCATCAAATGCCTCTTTGTTATTAAGAAATAAAAAGTTTTTTGCTACAATTCCGGCAATAGCTATCCTGTCTCCTCCAGGCCTTGCGCCGTAGAATACTCCCGGCACCTGTTCCATGGTTGCCCTTTGGATCATAGGTTGTGCCTTTTTCACCAGATCTTCAGGCATTTCATCTCCGATAATCAACATTAAGTTCACTAAATTAGTTGGCGTACTAATCTGATTATTGTGCCAGTTGTCACCAACAAAATCATGTTCTACCCAAAACTTTAATCCTTTTTGAATGGCTGTTTTTACATTTTTATCGTGGTAAAAATCTGATGATTTGTTTTTGTATGCTTTTGCCAGGTAAGCCAAATCGCTCGTATGCCGACTATGAGGGAATCCTGCTGTACGGCTTAAATCCTCGTAATTTATATCCCCGAAACTTCCGTCGTCATTCATTCTTCCGGTAATTTCCGCTACACGCCTGTCATCGACTGAAGACTTCATTAACTCAGCTACTACACGATCTTTTATAATTTCAAAATCATTGGGCTGTGTGTGAGCTGAAAATGGGATTAAAAACAGGGTTAATATTGCAAAAATTGAATTGATAATTGTCCTCATTTGTTTGTTTTTGAATGATTTATGATAATTCAAGAAATAATCTTCGGCAATAAAAGTAACAATTCTTTATCAACTGAATACTTTAAATCCCTGTTTTATGGTCTTTAAAACATGTTAAATTCCCCGTTAAAATTTGTTATGCATCTTAAGTGAAAAATCTTTTCCATATTTTTGAACCTAATTTAAGAAGAATGAGGATTTTTTGTTTTACCGGACTGATTTTATTATTGTTTGCGGGACTTAACGGTCTGGCGCAAACCGATCCTTTACTGGTTGATCCCATTCTTGTTCGTTTAAAGGGAAGAATTGTAAGTGCTGCCGACAGCTCCGGTGTTCCTTATGCCAATATTGTAAACAACCGCTACCGCGGCGGTACCATTACCAACAACGATGGTTACTTCACCCTTGATGTGCTCAACATCGACAGCTTAATTGTTACCTCTGTAGGCTACGAAAAAAAAGTGATTTATATTCCGCATATTTATATGGGACAAGAAGTGCTGACATTTACCTTATCTCCTGTAAGTTATGCTGTGGGAGAGGTGGAAGTGAAAGGAGATAGACCGAGCCTTGATCTGGGTCTGGGCACAGGAAAACCGGTAGAAATTCCAACTGAACTTCGGGGCGATGCTTATAATGAAAAACCACCTGTAATTGCTGCTTTGTTTAACCCCATTTCTTACTGGCAATATTACCTTAGCCGTCGCGAGCGAGAGAAACGGGATGTTCGCGAAGCTATGGCTCTTCAGAAAAACTGGGAAATGCATTCTCAGAATTATAACAAGGAAATGGTAATGATGTTAACCGGTGTCAACGAAGCCGAAGCCGACAGCTTCATGGTCTGGTTTAATTCACAAGGCGTACTTCCATACACGGCCACCGAATACGAAGTTCGGGCTTCTGTAAAGTATTATTACGAAATGTACCTGAAAGAGAAGAAATAGAAATTTCTCAGACAATTGGAAATCAAAACTCCCCAAAACAAACCATTTTAACTATCCCAAACCAGCTAATAAATATTTAAACCAAAAACTGAAGTCTCTGCCCAAACATTCCATCCTGTACTTCTCCGTTTTTATAAACTTCCAGGCCGTTTACAAAGGTTGAAATCACTTTATGTGAAAACTCCTGTCCTTCAAATGGCGACCATCCGCATTTATACAATATATTATCCGGAGAAACTTCCCATGATTGGTTTGGGTCGATGAGAACGAGGTCGGCAAAATAACCTTCGCGGATGTAACCGCGGCGGTCGATACGAAACAGATCGGCCGGCGCGTGGCACATTTTCTGAACCACCTTTTCAACAGTAATCACACCTTTGTTGCTCATTTCGAGCATGGCCACTAGAGAATGCTGCACCAGCGGTCCGCCCGACGGTGCTTTAAAATAGGTGTTATTTTTTTCTTCGCGGGTATGCGGGGCATGGTCGGTGGCAATTACATCAATTTTATCTGAAAGCAAAGCTTCCCAAAGTGCTTCCTTGTCTTTTGCCGTTTTAATGGCCGGGTTCCATTTTATAAAGTTTCCTTTCGAAATGTAATCCCGGTCGTCAAACCACAAGTGGTGCACACACACTTCGGCGGTAATTTTTTTCTCTTTTACACTACCCGATGAAAACAGGCTCATCTCTTTTTCAGTTGAAAGGTGCAGAATGTGCAGCCGGGTGTTGAATTTTGAGGTCAGTTCAACGGCTTTTGACGAGGAAATGTAACAAGCTTCATCGCTCCGGATGTGGCAGTGGCGTGATACCGGCACATTTTCACCGTATCTTCCACGTGCAATTTCAATATTTTTCTGAATGGTTGCTTCGTCTTCGCAATGGGTGGCGACCAGCGTTGGTGCATGTTTAAAAATTTCAGAAAGGGTTTTTTCGTCGTCAACCAGCATGTTCCCGGTAGAAGAACCCATAAAAACTTTAATGCCACACACTCTCGAAGGGTCAGTTTTTAGTACTTCATCCAGATTATTGTTGGTGGCGCCCATGTAAAACGAAAAGTTGGCCGGGGAAACTTCGGCTGCCCGATGGTATTTTTGTTCCAGTAATTCCTGGGTTACGGTTTGCGGATTGGTGTTTGGCATTTCCATGAAAGAGGTCACTCCACCGGCTACAGCAGCGAGGCTTTCGCTGGAAATATCGCCTTTGTGTGTAAGTCCAGGTTCGCGAAAATGTACCTGGTCGTCGATTACGCCTGGTATTAGATAAAGACCGGCAGCATCATGGATTTCCACTCCAGACAAATCAAAATCCTTCGCAATTGAATATGGAAACACCCGTTCAATTTTATCGCCGTCAATTAAAACACTTCCCCTGAATTTAACTCCTTCATTAATAATGGTAGCATCTTTAATCAGCTTTTTCATCTTCTTGCTTTCCGTTAATATTATGGTTCGAACTTTTCTCCCTGATTAAGTTGCCTCCGCAAACTTTTACTTTTTTAATACTGAAAACTGATACTGGAAACTGAGACTGCTCATTTTTTATACTCCCTGAACCAACTCCTCATCTTCATTTTCATCACCCCCCAAAGTGCCTCATTAAAAATACCACCGCTCATTTTCGAGGTACCTTCCTTCCGGTCAGTAAAAACAATGGGTACTTCCACAATGTTAAATCCGAATTTCCATGCGGTAAACTTCATTTCAATCTGAAAACCGTAACCTATAAGTTTAATTTTTTCAAAATCGATAGTTTCGAGCACTTTGCGCCGGTAACATTTGAACCCGGCAGTAGTGTCCATTATTTTCATTCCGGTTACAATTCGTACGTACATCGATGCAAAATACGACATCAGAACCCGGCCAAGCGGCCAATTGATAACGTTTATGCCCGATATATAACGCGAACCGATGGCCACATCAGCACCACCAGCCACCGCTTTGTACAGTCTTTCCAGATCGTCGGGATTGTGCGAAAAATCGCAATCCATTTCAAAAATGTATTCGAAATCGTGTTCCAACGCCCATTTAAATCCTGCTATGTAAGCAGTTCCCAGGCCCAGCTTCCCTTTTCGTTCCAGAATATGAAGTTTCTCCGGAAATTCATTCTGCAATTTTTTTACAATTGCGGCTGTACCATCGGGCGAATTGTCTTCTACAATTAATATATGAAAAGGCGTTTCCAGTGAAAAAACCTTACGAATCATTTTTTCAACGTTCTCCTTTTCGTTATACGTGGGAATAATTACCAGATTTGCTGACACTTTTTCTTTTTTTGTTTTAAAAAAACGAAAATACACTTTTGATAACAATTCTTATTCATAAAACACCATATTATTTTTTGTATTATTGGAGGTTGAAGTTCAAACTATGAATAAATGGAACAAATGGAATTTATAAAAATCGATTTGAATAATCCTGAACACTGCATGAATTTTTTGAAATTGTTGAATGATTATATGGAAGATGAAATAGGTTTGGGAAAATCAATGCCCGAAAAAATGGGGCCACAAATAATCAATGGTTTAAAAAATCACCCTGCATTTATCGGATTCTTTGCCTTTGTGAATGGCGAATATGCTGCACTGGCCAATTGCAATATTAATTTTTCAAGCTGGCAGGCCATGCCGCTTATCAATATTCATGATTTTGTGGTATCTCCTGCTTTTCGGGGAAAAGGAGCAGGTTTGTTTCTTTTAAATAAAATAGAAGAATATGCATTAAAGGAAGGTTACTGCAGGATTAATCTCGAAGTCAGATACGATAACCTTAGGGCTCAAAAACTTTACCTGAAAGCTGGTTTCGATGAATGCGACCCTCCAAATCTTTTTTGGGAGAAGAGGTTAAAATAGCCGATGAATCCGGTTTTTGTCACCTCAAATAAAGATTTACTGAAGATTTCCTGTATTTTAACGGAATGTTAGGAAATTTTTTTTTGGAAAAGATTGTGTTGATTTTCAAAAGCTTGTCCCTTGGAATTTTTAATTTATTCAATTTATTTGATTTTTGTATTTGGAAACTTCAAAAACCTGATTACTTTTGCAGCCGCTTTTAGAGGCGGTGTTCCTTGAGAAGATGGGGGGGGTTAGTAATGGATAATATACGGGAACTGAATTTAAATCATGACCTG
>NZ_JAWLCI010000061.1:0-27633 GCF_041687215.1 Mariniphaga sp. | reverse complement strand
CTTGATAATGATCGTTTGATTGTGCCATCAGATTTGTAAAATAAAAAATTCAAAGTTCGTTTTTTTATCTTACTCCACAACTTTTTAAACTGAGCCAAAGAAACCAATTGCATTTGACAAACAAAAGTTACAAAAATGTATTTTCGGCTATTTTTCAGGAGTAGTTTTGTATTCAATACTTTTATGGTTTTTGGGTGAATTTGGTTTTATTGGAATTAACCTGGCGTTTATTTTTGTTTTTGGTACCAGCAGTTTATTGCCGGTTTGTATAAAATTCTTTGTAGAATTTCCCTCAAAAAATGTAGCAGCATCAAAAAATGATTTCGATTCATTTTGTGCAGATTACGAAATTTCGAAGCGTGAAGCAGAAATTATTCTTGAAATTTGTTCGGGCAAAACCAATAAAACCATTGCCAATGAGCTTTTTATAACTTTACAAACGGTTAAAGACCATACCCACCATATTTATACCAAAACACAGGTAAAAAACCGGATTCAACTGGCCAACCTGGTGCGGGAAAAAACTGGAATGAAAGAGTATTGATACACCATTCTGTTATTCTTCGAAAAACAAATCTTCTTTAATCTTTTGAATCCTGTCGAGTGCGTAATTAACATTCCGTGCCGATTCGCCCGCCTCTTTCAAATAAATGGTGTAGTAGTTCAGCGCAATGGTTTTGTTGGAATTATACTCTTCATAAGTGGTTGCAATTTCGAATAAAACCTCGTGATTGGTTGGATCGAGTTCATTTGCTTTTTTTAAAGCATTAACCGACTCTTCAAACTTACGTTGCTGACCGAAAATCTGCCCTAAATGATGGTACATTTCAGGCAAATAAGCAGGTGTTGCCGACTCGATGGCTGCATTCATGTAAGCTTCTGAAACTTCATACTGAGCAAGTTTTTTATACGAAAGGCTTAAATAGAAATACACATACGGATCGTTGGCAACCTGGCCTGCAAGAATATCAAGCATTTCGATGGCTTTGATTTGGTTACCCGAAAAATACAAGCTAATTCCATAGTTTAACAGCACTTTGTACAACGAATCGCCACCTGCTTCAAAATAATTTTCGTAAGCCTGCCGCGCCACGTCGTATTGTTTATTGCCAAAAAGCTGATTAGCCTGCTGCTGGTAAAATGCCGCTTCTCCGGGAAAAAGTTCAATTCCTTTTTCGATTATTTCCAAAGCCTGGCCAAATTGTTCGCTTTGCTGAAACAGTCGAATCAGGTTAAACCAGGAAGTATAATCACGCGGATTCATTTGAATGGCCTTTTCATACAGTTCTATGGCTTGTTCTCTTTTACCAGTTTGGTGCGCACAAAAAGCCAGTTGTTTGTTCCAATAGATATTGGTTGAATCTTTGCTGAAAATATTCTCAAAAACCGAGTAAGCTTTTTGGTATTTATCCAGTTGAATGTAGTTTCTTCCCAGTTTTGCGTTAATCGTAAGATTTTGGGGTTGAATTCGGGCAGCTTTTTCATAAAATGAATTGGCATCGATGTAGTTTCCAAGTGTGGAAAGTGCATCAGCCAACTCAACAAGAATATCACTATTTTCAGGTTCAAATTCCAGTGCCTGCGAAAAGGCAGAAACTGCTTCCTGAAATTTTTGCATAGCATTCAACACCAGGCCTTTCTTAAAAAACAGAGAACCTACAGGTTGCTTTTCAATGTGTTTATCGATTTGTTGAAGCGCATCTTCATATTTTTTATTCAGAATAAGCAAATCGATTTTTCCCTGCGGGAAGGAGCTCAATTGAAAGGATAAAAAGAAAGCTAATAAATATATCATTCTCATATTCTGTGTATTTTGATATTCCCGTGAATACGGAAATTTTAATCCGCAATCTCCATATCCACGGGAAAAAATTCAGAACATTGTTATTGCAAGGCAAAATTAATTGGCACCGTGTAACTTACATTAACTGATTGGCCCCGTTGTTTGCCAGGTATCCATTTTGGCAGGCTGTTCACCACGCGCAAAGCTTCCTTATCAAGAGCAGGATCAACACCCCGGGCAATTTTGGCATTGGCCACTTCCCCGTTTTTATCCACAACAAAAGTTACGTAAACCCGGCCCTGAACTCCATTTTCCTGGGCTGCTTTCGGGTATTCAATATTATTGGCAATAAATTTTCGGAGTTCCAGTTCACCTCCCGGAAATTCGGGCATATCTTCCACAATGAAAAAGATTTGCTCTTCGGAATCAAGAATTTTAGGAACCTCCTCTTTTTTCTGAACCAAAAAGATATTTCCGAGGCTGTCGGTTTCAATTTTAAAACTATTTACATCAGAATAACGTTTTTTGAATTCTTCCATATCTTCAAAAGTTCCTTCAATCTTCATCCTACCATCATCCAAAAGAGTGGATTTTATCGTAATTGTTTCATTATCAATCATTTGTTGCTCCTGTTCAACAGTTTCTTTCTGTTCGCAGGCAAACATGATGATTAATGCTACGGCAGTTAACACACCCAGTATAATTTTTACATGAGCAATTTTTGGTGATTTTATTTTTGACATCATTTTAATGCGGTTTTTGATTAGTGAATAATTAAAATTGTTGGTTAGTACCAGTTGCCCGCCGGCAAACTGATTAAGTAATAATTTTTTATAATACCCACGATTAACACCCGACGTAAGCACTGCATGGTCGGCTAAAAACTCGTGGTTTTCGCGTATAGCTCGACGCAGCATCCACATAAACGGATTAAACCACTGAAATGCAGTGAGCACTTCTAAAATCAGCACATCGAAAGAATGACCTTGTTTTATATGTTCAATTTCATGTGCAATCATTCGGTCGTACCCATCGCTGTTTTGCAGTGGTCGGCTCACAAATACATAATTCAGAAACGAAAACGGACTGCACTCTTTTTCAAGAAATACAAGCTTAAAACTATCCGATTTACGCACTTCGTTTTTCCGTATAACGAAACCAATTCGAATTACCCGGTAAAAAAATATGGCAAAAAACAATAACAACCCGGCCAGGTAAATCCAAATCAGTAAAGTAGTTGAAAGAATAGTTTGCTCAACGGTTACAGAAAAATCCTGTCCGTAAACGGTTACTGCTTCCAGCAGGTTCCGGTATGGAGTTACAGTTACTTCTGATAACAAAACCGGCTGAGGTTCGTAAATCCTGAATTTTAAAAATGGCAGTGCCACGGAAAAAAAGAGCGAGCCCAGCAGAAAAAACCTGTTCAGGCGGAAAAAGGTTTCCCTGCGCAAAAAAATAACATATATGGTTGCAAGCAAGGATAGACTGATGCCGGACTCCAGGATAAAATTAACTGTGGTATGCATCTTATTCCTGATTTTCGTTTTCCAAATCGCGTTTTACATCTTCCACCAGTTCGTCAAAATCAGAAAGGCTCATGTTATCTTCTTTGGCAAAAAATGAAACCATCTCTTTAAACGAACCACTGAAATAGTTGCGCATAAAGTTTTTCATGAAAGAGCGGGTGTAAACTTCCCGTTCAACCAGCGGAAAATACTCGTGCGTTTTTCCGTAAGCATTGTGCCCCACAAATCCTTTCTTTTCAAGAATTCTGATAATTGTGGAAACCGTGTTGTAGGCCGGTTTTGGCTCGGGCATTTCATCAATCAGGTCTTTCACAAAGGCTTTCTCCAACTTCCAGAGAAGTTGCATCACCTGTTCTTCTGCTTTCGTTAATTCTTTCATTTAAAAAACTTTAGGATTATACAACATGGATTAAAATTCCACAAAAATTGTACCCTTAACTAAAAAAATAGTTAAAAATAATCTCATTCATTTGGCTTTTTTTGCTTGTTTTCATCCAATGCAAACATAATGGGAAGGGTCATGCTAACTTTAACCGGTTTCCCCTCTTTTTTTCCAGGATTCCATTCAGCCATTTGTTTTACTACGCGAAGGGCTTCTTTATCTAAATCCGGGTTCACACCTCGCGCAATTCTTGATTCAGTAACAGCTCCAAATTCGTCAATCACAAATGACACAAAAACTTTACCTTGAACTCCATTCTTTTTTGCCTCTTCAGGATAAACAATATTATCCTTTACAAATTGAAACAAGGCCTCTTGCCCACCCTTATATTCGGGCATTTCATCCACTTCTGAAAAAATTTCCTCTTTTGCCGGTGTTTCCTGCGCATTAACAGGAAACCCCAGAACCCACAGGAAACCATAAATTAATAACATCCATTTAATTGTTTTCATTTCTTTCAATCTTAAAAATTAAACTTTAAAAACTTTGAACTTTGAATTTTAGTGGATATCCGTGTCAAATTTATAACTAATATTTTAGTTTTCAAACTAAAAACTTAGTTATTTTAAAAAATATTTTATATATTATTGAATTAAAACAATATATGAAACTAAAATATTAGTTATGGGGTTTTATATTTGAAAAATAGTGTTCATTCTATTTTACCCTGAATGCATAATTGCCACTTTTTACTTCAAAAATCCTGTACCCATTCTCTTCTCCAAAAAAATGTACATCTGTCGAATTTCCAATTTCTTTATCGTTTTCCAGGATCTTCTGATCAATTTTAACAGGAACATAAACTGTAGCCCGGCATCCCACCGGAACAGTTACCTCCATAGAAAACTCATCTCCTCCTTTTTCCCAGTAAATACCGGCATTTCCGTACGAAGTTTTGTTATAATATTTTGCAAAACTGATGTCGTCAACCGGCTGCGGACGAAAAATGATGTGGCGATAACCGGGTTCAGCAGGGTCGGCATTCATTCCGGCAAGTTTTCGGTAATACCAAACCAATCCGCCGCCAAACATGGGATGGTTGTGAGAACCGCCTGTATTCCAGTGCTCCCAGGTAGTGGTTGCACCCAAGGAAAGCCAACGTCCGTAGCCGGGTTCTTCCCTCTTATTCATGGCCTCGTATGCCAAATCGTGCATCCCGTTTTCCGACAAAACCTCGAAGAAAAACTGCGTACCGAAAATGCCGGTATCAAGATGTCCGTTATTTGCTTTGATGTCTGCCTTAAGTGCTTGTATCACTTTATTATATTGATTATCAGGGATTCCCATTTTCAAAGCAAAAATATTGGCACCTGCCGGTCCGTAAGTTCCCTTTTCTGCATTATAAAACCGTTTGTAAAATGCCTGCCGGGTTGATTCAGCCAACTCTGCAAATTTAATTGCCTCTGCAGATTTTCCAAACACTTTTGCTGTTTGGGCCGTTAAATCGGCACACCGCCAGAAATAAAAAGTGTGTACCAAATCATCAGGCGGTAAATCTCCTGGAGTTACCCACTCACCCAGGTTAAACCAACGCAGAACGTTTCCGTCGCGTCCTACGCGTTGCGAAAACATGATGCCATCGTCATTCAGCCAGGTCTGCATATACCGGATGTACTCCTTCATAGCCGGATAAGAATCTTCCAGAATATCCTTCGAGCCATAATGCAGGTAAAACTCCCACGGCATAATGCTGATGGCTGCTCCCCATGCTACTCCCCCGCCGCAACCTGGCTGCCAGGGTGCGCCGTTGGGCACATAACCGGTTTCAACAATCTGCGCCCCAATGATGTCCTGAATCCATTTGTGATAAAAATTCTTTGCATCGTAATTGTGCATCACGGTAACACATGCTACCTGTCCATCGCCGGTGTAGGCCGAACGCTCACGGTGCGGACAATCGCTGGCAATGCCGCCGTGCATGTTGTCGGTCTGGCTTCTTCTCCAGATTTTGTTTATCTGGTTAAACATTGTATTCGACGTTTCAAAAATTGCCGATTCCTCCACCTGGGTATAAACCACTTCAGCAGTGATATTTTCCGGGGCCAAAACTCCCGGCCAGTTCAGTATTTCCACTTCTCTGAAAATAAACCAGTTAAACCGTGCAGCATAATTTTCTTTTCCTTTCCCGCTGAAAATGTATGAGTTATCCCCTGAATAGGAATTGCTCAGGTATTTGATTTCAATTTTATGACCTTCGGGACCTTCCACATTGCTCAGCCTGATCCAACCAGAGACCTCTTCGCCAAAATCGACTTTGTAATTTCCGTTGTACATTTTTTCAATGCGGACGGGTTTTAATCGTTCCACAACTTTATCGGGATGTGCTGTATGAGCTGCCAGTTTTCCTTCAGGCGCTTTTCTTACCGCCACTGTTTTCCAGCCGGAATCATCGAAATCAGCTGCACACCATTTTGGCTGTTCCAGCCGTGCATCGTAATGTTCGCCATAATAAACCATGTCCATAAGTATCGGACTTTTCGATGCTTTCCAGGTTTGATCGCTCACAATTACTTCTTCCGACCCGTCAGTGTATGTGATGTACATCTGCAATAAAAATCTTGGAGTTCCATATCCTTCGGCCCAATATTTGGCAGGATTGTAAAATCCATTTCCAAGGATGCTGCCCACTGCATTGGCGCCTTGTTTAAGCTGGTTTTTAACATTATAAGCAAGATACATCACCTTGTACTCCCTGAAATCGTCGGGTAACGGAATGTTTTGTTCCATCAGATTCTCACGTTTCCCGTAGTTGGTCTGGTTAGGCACCAGCACATCATCGCCCACCTTTTCACCGTTCAGGTACAATTCAAAATAGCCCAGTCCGGTAACAAAGGCTACGGCATCTTTTATTTCCTTTTTAATGCTGAAATCTTTTCGCAACAGAGGTGCGGGAGGTGGAAGTTCCTGCGGCAGCGGGGAATTCGGATTCATCGGTTTGGGGAGCGCATCTTCACCCTCCCACGGCGCGCCAATCCAGGTGGCTGTCCACTCGGCTGTATCAAGTAATCCCATTCTCCAGAATGCCGGTTTGCTCCATTCGGAAACTTCTCCGTTTTTATCCCAAACCCGGACCTGCCACCAACACTCCTGTCTCGACTTCAATTCTTTTCCACCGTACTCAATCCTGATGGATTGATTGCTTTCCACCTTTTTACTGTCCCACAAATCGGGCATTTCAAGCTTATCTTTCGAGCTGGCTACCCGAACCTGGTAAGCCGATTGAAACTGACCACGTTCGCTATCGTCAGCAATGTTTATCCAGGCAAGCCGGGGTTTTTCTATATCTACAACGGTAGGATTTTCAAGATATTCACATGTAAGCTGAGTCGGATTGATTTTCGCAGAAGAAAAGGAAAAAATAAAAAATCCTAAAAACGTAAGCAGAAAAAAATGTTTCATAACAAAATGTTTTAGCCGGAATCCGGTTTGAATTAGTGCATAAAAATAGGAAAAAGCGAATTCAAAAAAAGGAAAAGCCATTTGAAAAACTATCCTGCTGTTACCGGGTTCTATATTGTAACTTGTTTTTTACAGGTTTCTTCGCCAAAGCAGGAAAGCGCGGTGCATCTTTTTCCTATTTTTGTGAAAAACTATAAATATATGTTGCCTGAAATAAAAAATCTGAAATACACCCAAGCAGGAAATTTTTTCCTGATGGCCGGTCCATGTGCCATCGAAGGAGAAAAAATGGCCATGGAAATTGCAGAAAAGATAGTTAAAATCACAGACTATCTGAAAATTCCATACATTTTTAAAGGTTCGTACCGAAAAGCCAACCGTTCGCGACTGGATTCGTTTACGGGCATTGGCGATGAAAAAGCGTTGAAAATCCTGCAAAAAGTGGGAGAAACATTTCAGGTTCCCACGGTTACCGACATTCATTCGGCTGAAGAAGCACTATTGGCAGCCGATTACGTGGAAGTCCTTCAAATTCCGGCTTTTCTCTGCCGCCAAACCGATATTCTGGTAGCTGCGGCCAAAACCGGAAAAGTTGTCAATATTAAAAAAGGACAGTTTTTGTCAGCCTATGCCATGCAGTTTGCCGTGAACAAAGTGAGGGAAAGCGGCAATCCAAACATCATTTTAACCGAACGGGGAACCACTTTTGGTTACCAGGATTTGATTGTTGATTACCGCGGAATTCCCGAAATGCAGAAAATGGAAGTGCCGGTTGTGCTCGACATCACCCACTCGTTGCAGCAGCCCAACCAGGCCAACGGAGTTACCGGTGGACAGCCCGAACTGATTGAAATCATTGCCCGTGCAGGAATTGCCGTAGGTGTTGATGGTATTTTTGTTGAAACGCACCCCAATCCGGCAGAAGCAAAATCAGACGGCGCCAACATGCTGAAACTCGACCTGCTGGAACCCCTGTTGGAGAAACTGTCGGAATTATATAAATTTGTGCAAAAGCTATAAAAGTAGAAACAATAGAATTAAAGGTGAGCAAAAGGGCAGCAAGACTTTTTAAAAATCTGGAGCCCAGAAAAAAAAGACAACTTGAAAAGTCATTTGAAAACATTTTAGAACCTAAAAAATCTTTAGAACAGATAATTAAAGAAATGCAGCGGGAAGCGAAAAAAAATGGTTTGATACAGGAAATTCTGGATGAAATCCTTAATGAAAAATAGAAAATTATTGTCTTAGATAACAAAATATTAAACACTTAAAAAAATCATCAAAAAGATATAAAATACGATGAAAAACAGACGATCATTTCTTAAAAAACTAGCTGCCGGAGCAGCAGTTGCCGGATTATTGCCGCTTTCAAAAAATGCCTCAGCTGGAGAAGTTCAACTTAAAGGTGCATTAATTCACCACGTATATTTCTGGCTGAAAGAGCCCAACAACGAAGTGCACAAAAAACAACTGGTAAAAGCGCTGAATGACTTGTTAAAAGTGGAAACTATTAAACTGAGCCACATTGGATTTCCGGCAGGCACAGAAAGCCGCGATGTGGTTGACCACTCCTATTCTGTTTCCTACATGACCATGTTCGAAGACCAGGCCGGACAGGACGCCTACCAGGTTCATCCTTTGCATGTGAAATTTGTGGAAGAAAATTCCCATTTGTGGGAGAAAGTGGTGGTTTACGATTCAGTGGATGCTTAAAAAATAAATCGATAAAGTTTTATATCAGGCAAAACGGATTTTGTTTTTCTATTTTTAACATTTTACCAAGTAAATTTAAAATAATTATTTAAATTCGCATGGTAAAATTCTTTTAAGATGTATATTAAAAGGTTTCTTGAAGAAGAAATATAAAACAGCCTGAAGCAGAATCCGGTCACGGCAATAATTGGTCCCCGGCAGAGCGGAAAATCAACACTTGCCAAACAACTTTTAAAGGAAGTCGACAGTCTTTATCTCGACCTGGAGAAACCTTCCGATTTACAAAAACTCGAAGACCCTGAATGGTTTCTCACTTCCCAAAAGAACAAATTAATTTGTCTGGATGAAATTCAGCGTAAACCTGAACTTTTTCCACTTTTAAGAAGCCTTACCGATGAATGGGAAAAAAATGGTTCATTCCTTATTTTGGGATCGGCCTCACGCGATTTGTTACGGCAAAGTTCTGAAAGCCTCGCAGGCAGAATCAGTTATAAAACCCTATACCCTCTTACCTGGGATGAAATAGAAACAGAATTCACCCAGGAAGATTACCTTGTCAAAGGAGGATTTCCAAGAAGCCTGTTGAACGATGATATAAACATTTCTTTCGACTGGAGACAGGACTTTACCACAACTTTTCTTGAGCGGGACTTGCTTCAATGGGCTGGCTTTTCAATAAAAACAATGCGGAATTTGTGGCATATGCTGGCACATCTGAACGGGCAGGTTGTAAATTACTCCATGCTTGGCAGGTCTCTGGATGTGAGTAACGTAACCGTAAAAAATTATATTGAATTGCTTGAATCGACTTTTATGGTTGCTATATTGCCCCCGTTTTTAAAAAATACGGGAAAGAGAATCATTAAAAATCCAAAAATATACCTTACCGATACAGGCATCACAAATTCCCTGCTAAAAATAAGGAATTTCGAGCAAATGACTGGTCATCCTGTTTTTGGTCACATCTGGGAATCACTCGTATTGATTAATTTAAAGGCTCATTTTCCACAAATGAATATTTCTTTTTACAGGACACAAAACGGGGCCGAGGTGGACTTTGTGATAGAATATGGAATTAAATCAGTTGCTATTGAATGTAAAGCATCCAAAGCACCGTCCCTTTCAAAAGGAAATTATAACGCCATTAACGATATCGATCCTGCAAAGACATTTGTTGTTGCACCTGTAAACAAAGGATGGCCAATGAAAAATGGAATTGATGTAGTTTCTGTAAGTGAGTTAATTTCACAAATCGGGCAAATCATTCAATGAAAAAACAAATACGCCATCAGAATAGCTGCAATGATTCCGGTAAAGTCGGCAATTAAGCCGCAAACCACGGCATAACGCGTATTTTTGATTCCTACAGAACCAAAATAAACAGCAATGATGTAAAACGTGGTATCGGTTGCTCCCTGTACCGTGCTGGCTACGCGACCTACAAATGAATCGGCGCCATAAGTTGTCATGGCATCCACCATCATTCCGCGGGCACCGCTGCCGCTGAGTGGTTTCATTAATGCCGTTGGCAATGCGGGTGTAAAATCGGTATTGATTCCAAGGAACTCAAAACCCCAGGTAAAGCCCGAAATCAGCCACTCCATGGCACCTGAAGCTCTAAAAACCCCAATGGCAACTAAAATTGCAACCAGGTAGGGAATAATTTTCACAGCCGTTTTAAACCCGTCTTTGGCGCCGTCGATAAAAGCTTCGTAAACATTCACCTTTTTCAGAAGCGCCATCACAATAAAAACGATAATCACCGTAAACAGAATAAAGTTGCTGGCCAGATTTGAAACTTGTGTCACCGCTTCTTTATCGAGCGTGGAAAAATACCAGATGATGCCTGCAATAACCAGTGTGAGCCCGCCAAGATAGGAAAGCACAACCTTATCGAGCAGGTTGATTTTTTGGTAAATGGCAACTGAAATGAGACCGGCCAGTGTAGAAAAATAGGTGGCCAGCAAAATGGGAATAAAAATATCCGATGGATTCACGGCACCCAGTTGTGCCCGGTAAACCATGATGCTGATGGGCAAAAGCGTTAATCCTGACGTATTGAGCACCAGGAACATAATTTGGGCGTTGGAGGCTGTGTTTTTATCCGGATTGGTTTCCTGCATCTCTTTCATGGCTTGCAAACCGGTGGGTGTGGCGGCATTGTCGAGGTTCAGCATATTGGCGGCAATATTCATCATAATGGAGCCGTAAGCCGGATGTGATTTCCCCAGTTCAGGGAAAAGCTTGTTGAAAAACGGACCAATTACACGCGAGAAAACGTTTACAATTCCACCTTTCTCTCCTATTTTCATGATGCCCATCCAAAGCGTTAAAACCCCGGTTAAACCTAACGAAATTTCGAAACCGGTTTTGGCCATATCGAAGGTTTCATTCACCATATTGGGAAAAACTTCCACATCGCCAAAAAACAGCAACCTGACCAGTCCTATCACAAAGGCAATCAGAAAAAAGAATATCCAGATGTAATTTAGTGCCATTTAATTTTTGAAAATTGGCTCCAAGATAACAAAAAAAGAGGGACCCGAAAGCCCCTCTTTTTTATAAATAATTATTTTATTAGCTTATCTGTATTCCGGACGTTGAACCAGAACACCAGGTTGCAAGTCAAGCTGAACCTGCGGAATAGGCATAAATTTATCAGCAGCAGGGTTAAAAACCTTGCCAGTCATAAATTCTCTAATTCTTAAATCAGCAGTGGCAAAACCATTCAGGGTTTGAGCCATGTCCACGCGCATTCCACCAGGTAAATCATCCCAGCGACGAAGGTCGAAGAAACGACGGCCTTCTGTGGCAAATTCAAGGCGTTGTTCCCACTGTGCAGCCCGCATTGCTTCTTCTTTTGTAGCAAATGCTCCATACAAACCAACTTTATAATTTGCAGCAGGTTGGGTCCAGTCAACATCTCCACCAGCCATGTAGTCACCGTCACTTGAACCTTCACCCCATGGATACGCTGTAGGAGGAAGTTCGTGAACAAGTACTTTACCCATAACAACCTGATTATCTGCCCGGTCGCGAATCATGTTGATGTAAGTTCGTGCCAGTTCCAGTTCTCCGTCAAAAGCAGCAATTTCAGCTCTCCACAAAAGCACGTGACTGTAACGCAAGTAACGGTAGTTATTGGCATTGATACCGGTTTGCCACCCTGTTGTAGTGGAAAGGCTGTAACGTTCAGATTTATTGAAGAACGGTTTTGCGGCAGGCATATACGGTCCACCTTCGGGTTGGTTGCGAACCCAGTCACGGCCACGGTTGATACCCCAGTCTTTGTAAGGAATTCCGCGGCGGCTCACTGTCCAGTCCAAGCGTGGATCAACCAGATGTTCATCAGGTACAAAAGTATCTTCAGAGGGTACTCCCTGATCGTTTTTTAAATCAACATTGTTAAATGTATCGAAAAGCGGGAAACCGTTGTCATCCACTTTATATGCATTAACCAAAGTTTGCGATGGTTGATGGAAACCACAACACATTCCGATATCGGATCCGTGTGGCCAGTTCAAACCAATTCCCATTTCTGCATTCAGCGATTCGTTAATATCATTTACGTTTGCCTGAATTTCAAAAATTGATTCCGCATTGTTATTGGTTTCAATATTGAAATTATCGATAAAGTTAGGCATCAGTGAATATTTTCCACTGTTGATGATATTATCGAGCAATGGTTTTGCTTCGGCATACTTCAGTTCCTGCAGGTAAGCACGTGCAGCAAGGGCCATTGCAGCATATTTGGTTGCCCGGCCTGGCTGTGCCTGCGATTCAGGAAGATTTTCCCATGCAAACTGCAGGTCGCTGATAATATGATTCAAAACTGCTCCCTCCGGGTTATCATTGGTAACCAAGGTAGGATCTTCGGTTTCTTCTGTAAGAATTGGAATATAATTGCCAAAAACCAGCCAGGACTCAAAATTGAAAAAGCCCCGCAGAAAACGGATTTCGGCACGAAACTTATTTGCTGTTGCAGCATCAATAGTACCCTGCTCTTCAGTAGCATTAATTATTTTCATTGTTTTATTGGCGCGGTCAATACCCATACCAATATTCAGTCTCCATTTATCAGCAGGATAATTGTTCGTAGTTAATACCTCCCAGCGTTCAATTTCATTAACAGGAACCTGGTCGGTGATTTCAGAACCTTTGTAAGCATCATCAGATGCAACAGAACCGTAAGTCCAGTTCTGAACAGATGCTCCCCAGGAAACTTCCCATAATGAACTGCCTGTTACCATGGCATACGTGCCCACAAGCAATGCATCAATTCCCTTTTCATCGTAAAAGACGTTTTCTGAAGTAGAGCCTAATGGGGTCTTGGTCAGAAAATCTTCTGAACATGAATTAATTATGGCCACTATCAGGGTCAGGGCCATTATCATTGATAGTCTTTTCATATTTTTCTGTTATTTAAATTATTAACATTAATTTTTATAATCCCAGGTTTACACCAAACATTATCTGACGTGGTGTTGGCCAGGCTCCCCTGTCCAATCCCATAGATACACCTGATGAATTCAATTCAGGATCGAGACCGCCATATTTGGTCAATGTAAACAAATTGGTAACCTGTACATAAAGTCCCAAACTCTTAATCTGAGCTCTTTCAAGCAGACTAGTTGGTAAAGTATATCCTAAACGCAACGTTTTCAATCTCAGGTACGACCCATCTTCAAGAAAAGCACTGGAAGGTTCCTGCGAAATATCACTGTAGTCGAGCATTGGAAGTTTTGCATCGGCATTATTGCTTAAATGCGGACTTCCCCAGCTTTTATACAATGCATCTTTGCTTAAACCGCCATTGAACTGACCGTAATCAATCCAGCGGGTAACATAATTACTGATCATATTTCCATAACTTCCGTAGAAAAACATATTCAGGTCGAAATTGCCATATCCCAAATTAATGTTCAAACCACCGGTAAAATCTGGATGCGGACTGCCAATAAAAGTCCTGTCAGCAGCAGTAATAACACCATCAGTTGCATCCGGAATACCATCTCCGTCCGTGTCAACAGTTAGTTGATCAACAAATTTGAAGTGTCCCGGCTGGTTGTACGTTCCGTCAGCTCCAATGGCAGTTGGCCATCCGGCAGCTTCAGCCTCGGTCTGGAAAATACCATCCACTTCATATCCGAAAAATTCCGGGAAAGCATGGCCTACAGCCACACGGGTATATTCTTTCTGACGTTCAAACTGTCCGGTAAAATAATCATCTGCTTCGCCTCCCAGTTTTGTAACCTCATTTTTATAACGCGAAACAGTAGCTTTTAGATTATATCTAAAATTTCCATCCATTGCAGTATTGGCATAGCCCAGTTCAAAATCAAACCCCTTATTCATCATTTCAGCAATATTGATATAAGGTGGGGTGGCATCTCCCATTACTTGCGGTAATGGCAGGCGGTGAAGCATATCGGAAGTTTCGCGTTGCCACAAATCGAGTGAAAAAGATAGTGAATTATCGAGCATGTTACCATCAATACCCAGGTTCAGAGTTTTAGTTGTTTCCCAGGTTACATCTTCATTACCCAAAGTTGATGGCATAAATCCGGAAATAGCTCCGGTATTGGACCCATCAAGTGCATAAGATGAACGGTAAGCATCAGAACGAAAAGTTGAAAATGAATTGTAATTTCCACCTGGCATGCGATCGTTTCCAGACATCCCCCAACCTATTCTTACCTTTAACATATCGAGCCAGTTTCCGGTTCCGCCCATAAAATCTTCTTCTGAAAGGGCCCATGCCGCAGATGCAGCAGGGAATGTGGCGTAACGGTTAGCTGCACTGAATTTAGAAGAACCGTCTCGCCGGGCAGTTAATTCAAAAAAGTATTTTCCCATCAGGTCGTAGTTTACACGGCCAAATACAGAAAATAAAGACCATTCATCTCCGTTTCCGCTGTTATCCCTGTTTGATTCTCCGGAATCCAACTGCATATAAAGCGGATCTTCTGAGAAGTAACTTCTGCGGCTTGCATTTAATGACTGGTATTTGTTATCGATAGCTTCCGTTCCTAAAACTACGTTTAACCTGTGTATTCCGTCAAAAGATGCGTTGTAATTTAAGGTATTGGACCAGTTCCATTGCAGCGAATAGTTTGAATCTGCATTCATGCCATTAACCAATTGAGGTTCAGAAAATTCAGGATTGGGAATATTGTATCCTTTGTAATTCCATTGCCCCCAGTTGTACCCAAACAACGTTCTTGCAGTCAGTCCTTCCATAAAGGTTACTTCAGCAAAAGCATTTCCAAGAATGCGGACATATTTTCCGTTGTTATTCCTTTGCCTGTACATAACGGCCACCGGGTTTTCGGCATTGCCCATTTGCGGTGCTTTTGAACCGGCAAAATGTTCTCCGCTAATATCGTAAACCGGAATAATGGGTTGTGCACGGTATGCATGTGAAATAGGGCTGTCTTCAGCGTTGTCTGTAAACCGGCCCATTTCATCAATATAAGAAACCTGAAGTGATTCTCCGGCTCTGAACCAATCGTTGAATTTGGCTTCGGAATTCATCCTGAAAGTGTATCTTTTAAAGTCGGAATGGATAATAAATCCTTCTTCATCCAGATAATTTCCAGAAAAAGAATAGGTGGCATTTTGTCCGCCTCCTCTTACTGAAAGGTCATATTCCTGCACCATTCCATTCTGGTAAATTTCATCATACCAGTTAGTTCCTTCCTTATTAGCTCTGAAAATCTGATTATCATAAAAACTATAAGCACTTTCATCAACATCTCCCGCCATGGCGCCCGCTGGTAAAATATAATCAGGTATAACCGGATTGGGACCTGTTCCATATTGAGCATGAGACAATTCCATGTTTCGGTTTTTCAAGGACAACCAAACGGCATCTGCATATTCCTTAGTATTCAGCATGTCGTACTGATTGGAAGCCTGTGAGATACCGGTTTTAAGAGAAAAATTAATGGCAGGTTCCTGGTTTGCACGACCTCTTTTGGTAGTAATAATTACAACACCGTTTGCACCCCTGGTACCATAAATGGCGGCAGAAGAAGCATCTTTCAAAATTGAAATGGATTCAATATCATTCGGGTTGATATTATTCCCTGGTCCTACAGGCACCCCATCAATTACATACAATGGATTGGGATCATTAATAGTACCGATACCCCGGATACGAATGGTAGCCTGACCACCCGGCCGGTTTGCGGCGGTAATGTTTACCCCGGCAACCTGTCCCTGAAGACGGCTGATAACACTCGGTGCATTGGAAACCTGCAATGCTTCTTCAGAAATAGAAGAAACGGCACCAGTAAGTTCTTCTTTCAAACGGGTACCGTACCCAACTACCACAACCTCGTCAACCCCAATCATATCGGGCCGCATGGTAATATTAACAGTAGTCTGGTTACCTATTTCAATTTCCTGCCTTAACATACCGATGTATGAAAAAACAAGAACATTGGCACTTTCAGGTACCTCTAATTGATAACCGCCATCAACATTGGTTATGGTTCCTGTTGTGGTTCCCTGCACAACTACCGTAACTCCGGGCAGCGGAGAACCAGTATCATCAGTCACCGTTCCGTTGATAGTTTTTTGCTGTGCCCAGGCTCCTGTAGAGAACGCCATAATAACAGCAAACACAAACAAGGGCAAAAACCCCTTTAGATGTTTTTTTTCCATAGATTTTAATTTTTGATAATTAATATTTAAAAAGAGAGATTTATGTACAATGAAGTACTTTCTTTGTTATGGAGATATTTGAGATTGATTTTTTCATAGGCATTAGTTTATTGGTTTTCTTTCGTAATTAACACATTTATTAAAACGTATTAAATCAGTAGTTCATAGTTGAATGGTCAAATCTATAAATTTTTTTCGGGATTAAAAAATACAACAGTCACCAAAAAATTATTACTTTTCGCACTAAATGTGAAGATAACAATATAAACAACTATCAAACAATACCATTCTTACTAAAATGAAAAAAATATTATTCTGGACATTGGCTGTATTAATCACTTTTTCTGCTATTATTTATCAACGCAAAACCGGCCCTACCTATGATAAAAAAGTGGATATAAATATTGAAGGAACTGAATACAAATTCAAACTGGTAAGAAGTCATGGCGGGGAATCAGACTGTCAGGTTGTAATAAATATACCGGATAAAACGGTAACAGGAGAACTCATGTATCGCGTTTTTCCAACCAAAAATGAATGGGCTGTTGTTAAAATGAAACGGTTAGATGATGTTCTATCAGCATCGCTCCCCAACTTACCTCCTGCCGGAAAATATGAATACAAAATTGATTTGGAAAAAGACGGAAAAACTTATTCTCTCAATAATGGTTATCCAGTTATTATTCGCTTCAAGGGCGATGTTCCGACAAGTGTTTTAATTCCGCACGTAATACTCATGTTTATTGCCATGTTTTTAGGGAACCTCGCCGGAATAATGGCGCTGTTTAAAGAACCGAATTTTAAACTTTACACCAAACTTACTTTTTGGACCTTGCTTGTAGGCGGATTAATTTTCGGGCCCTGGGTCCAGTGGCATGCCTTTGGCGAAGCCTGGGCCGGCGTACCTTTTGCCTGGGATTTAACCGATAACAAAACTCTTGTGGCATTTATTTTCTGGTTGCTGGCTCTTTTAATGAACCGCAAAAAAGAACGTCCCGCCTACACCGTTGTGGCGGCTATAATAATGCTAATTATTTACTCCATTCCGCACAGCATGTACGGTTCGCAACTCGACCCCGAAACCGGTGAAATTATTCAGGGGTGGATAAGAATATTCTGGTAGAAATTAAACTGCCGGATGAAAAATCCGGCAGTTTAATTTTCCTTTATTGATTATACCTTTTTTTATTTCTCGTATTCAAATTCGATAAACTTTCCAAATTTCTTATACTTTTCGTAAAGCACTTTATACTTTTCTACATTTTCAGGAATGGGATGGTATTCAGTTTCGATGCCGCTACCCATTTTCTTTTGAGCTTCAAAGGTGTTTGCATACACACCGGCAGCCACTGCGGCAGCCATTGCCGAACCCAATGCACAGGCCTGTTCGGATCGGGCAACTTTAATGGGCATATTCAGCACATCGGCTACCACCTGCATTACAAACGGCGATTTTTTGGCCACGCCGCCCAACGCAATTACGCCGTCAATCCGGACGCCTTCTGCTATAAACCGGTCGTTAATGGCTTTTGAGCCAAATGCGGTTGCCTCTACCAAAGCGCGGAAAATCCGCGGTGCATCCGATCCCAGATTCAAACCGGCAATGGCGCCTTTCAGGTTTTGATTGGCATCAGGGGTGCGCCGTCCGTTCATCCAGTCGAGGGCCACAATACCGCTTTCTTCCAAAGGAACTTTGGCCGCTTCTTCGTTTAAACGTGCAATTATTTTGTCCGAAGTTTCCTCAATCAGTTTTTCACGGGATTGCTCATCCACTAATTTCGTTTCTGCTAAAATATTTTTAAGTGGCCATTCCAGCACCTGTTTAAACCAGGCATAAATATCGCCAAAAGCCGACTGCCCGGCTTCGAGTCCCAGCATTCCCGGAACAATGGAACCATCCACCTGACCGCAAATGCCGCTTACCAGTTTATCGCCGGCTTCTTCCATGGGAGCAATCAACATATCGCAGGTTGAAGTTCCCATCACTTTCGAAAGATAATAAGGTTCAATTTCGGCACCAACAGCACCCAAATGTGCATCGAAAGCCCCAACACCAACCACAACGTTTTTGGGCAGTCCAAGCTTTTCTGCCCACTCTTCCGAAAGCGTTCCGGCAGCTACGTCGCAGGTAAATGTTTCTTTGTAAAGTCGCTCGCGCAATCCAGCCAGCATGGGATCCAATGCAGTTAAAAATTCTTCTGAAGGAAGTCCGTCAAAAGCTTCGTGCCACATGGCTTTGTGTCCGGCTGCGCAACGGCTGCGTTTCAGTGTTTTCGGGTTGGTATTTCCGGTTAGCAATGCGGGAATCCAGTCGCAATGTTCCACCCAGGAATAAGCTGCACGGTAAACACCGGCATCTTCCCGGATGATGTGCAAAAGTTTAGCCCAAAACCATTCCGACGAATAAATGCCCCCTTCATATTTGGTAAAGTCGATTTCCCATTTGCGGGCCAGTTCGTTAATTTCTTCTGCTTCCTTTACTGAGGTATGGTCTTTCCACAACACAAACATGGCATTGGAATTTTCCTCAAAGCCAGGCGTTAAAGAAAGAGGCGTTCCCTTTTCGTCAACCGCAACCGGAGTTGAACCTGTGGTATCAACTGAAATACCAACTACCTTTTCAGCCACGCCGGAAGGAGCTTGCTTCAGCGCCTCTTTGATGGTAAATTCCAGGCCTTCGAGGTAATCTTTTGGATGTTGCCGAAACTGATTTGACGGTGGATCACAATATTTTCCCTGTTTCCAACGCGAATAATTATACAATGCGCTGGTAATCTCTTCGCCTGTTTCCACATTTACAATTAACGACCGAACCGAATCGGTACCGTAATCCAGTCCAATGGTATATTTTTCACTCATATTTATTGATTTTTATTTTTGACCATAATAGGCATCTTTACCGTGTTTGCGCAAATAATGTTTATCAAGAAGCGACTTACTCATTTCAGCTTCAGGGTTTAAAACAAACGTACGGAATGCCATTTTTGCCACTTCCTCCATTACCACTGCATTGTGCACAGCTTTGTATGCATCTGTACCCCAGGAAAAAGGGCCATGATTATTCACCAAAACACCGGGAACATTATCCGGATCAAGGTTTTTAAACCGCTCCACAATCACCTTCCCGGTTTCTTTTTCGTAATCGCCTTCAATTTCATTCTGCGTCAAAGCACGGGTGCAGGGAACTTCTCCATAAAAATAGTCGGCATGTGTGGTTCCCAGTGCCGGAATTCCCCGACCTGCCTGTGCCCAACTGGTGGCCCATTCAGAATGGGTATGCACAATTCCCCCAATGTTTTTAAACTGCCTGTATAAAACCAGATGGGTTGGCGTATCGCTTGAAGGTTTTAAAGTTCCTTCCACCAATTGTCCGTAAAGGTTGAGGATCACCATGTCTTTGGGTTTCATTTTTTCATAAGAAACACCGCTGGGTTTTATCACTACATGGCCGGTTTCACGATCGATTCCACTCACATTTCCCCAGGTAAAAATTACGAGGCCGTGTTTTACCAAATCGATGTTGGCCTGGAAAACCTGTTCCTTTAATTGTTCAAGCATTTTATTTTGTCATTAGTCATCAGTCACTGGTCATTAGCCGTTGGTTGACTCTTGAAATAAGGCTGATTGTTTAAAAAGTAAAAATAACACTTAATTTCCAGATTTAAAACCAGTATGAAAGACTTTTTAGATTATTCCTCATAAAAAAAGGCCTGGCAAAATGCCAGACCTTCTCACCTAATTTACTTTTATTTGCTATGAACAATTACCCTATTTTAATTTCTACCGGTGGTTTTACCTGAGCTTCTTCTTTTTTGGGTAGGGTCAGTTCCAGGATTCCGTTTTCGAAGCGGGCGTTAATTTTTTCAGCATCTACAGTTTTAGGTACTTTAAATTTCCTCTCAAAATTGTACACACCAAATTCACGGCGTTCGTATTTATATTCTTCCCTGTTTTCTTCTTTTTCTTCCGGAAGTTCAACCTTAACGGTTAATACGTTTTCGTGGAAGTTTAACTGAACATCTTCTTTTTTGAATCCCGGTAATAAAAGTTCCATCCGAAAATTTTTATCTGTTTCAAAGATGTTTGTTGCCGGTTTGCAATTGCAATCGTTCAGATAATTTTCATCATAATCGTTCCGCAAAAAGTTGTTAAACAACTCATTTACCAAATTCTGGTTTACAGTGCGGTGCGGGTGGTTGTGAAATCTTACTAAGTTCATGTTTTTTCCTCCTAAAATTTTATTGTAACTAATTATTTTCTACTCTGGGAGGTGTAAATCAATTCCTGTTCCAACTTAATAAACCGGAAATTTATGGGAAGAAAACCGGAAATCTTGCGCCATATTGTCTGAAAACTGCTAAAAAACATGAACAATTGTCATCTTATTTAAATATGCACATTCTTGAATCTAAGGACAACTTATCATTATGGAACAAAAAAACAGCCGTGCGATTTAAAATCACACGGCTGTTTTTAGTTCTTATTTTATTCTTCAATTAACTTCCAAGAACAGCATTGCAGGCATCAATCAGCTTTTGTGCGTTTTGATTACCGGAATCCAGAGCTTTGGCTTTTTCGAGAACTTCAACAGCAGATTTGAATTCAGTCTTGGCTTTTTCAACTTCTGCAGTATAGGCATCATCAGCAGTTGTGATGGCTCCGCTGCTTACTTTTTCATTGGCAGCAGTTAAAATGGCCACACCTTTTTTGTAAATATCATTTCCTTCTGAAACGTAAATATTGGCCAGTGCAGATGAGATTTTATCATCAGCCGGATATTTTTCAACACCCTCTTCCAGTGCTGCTTTGTATTCAGCATCTTTGTTTTGTTTGCGAAGTGTAACTGCTTTGTAGTACAATGCCGTTTCACCACGATAGTTGTTTTGCACACTTTTGCTGAAAAGTTCAACAGCTTTGTCCAGTAATTCGCCCCGGTATGCAGCAATTGCAGCATTAAAAACCAAAGCCGGATCATTTTCTTCGGCAGTTGCTATTGCTTGCTCGTAGCTGGCTACCGCATTGGCATAGTCTTCCTTATCGTTGTAGGCCAACGCTTTGTATTCGTGACTTTTAGAAACATTCACACCAGCTTCAATTGCTTTGTCGAAATACTCAACTGCCCCTTGCAGGTTGTTCGATTTGTAAGCGGCAAATCCGATATTGAAATTAATGGCAGGTTCAACCTGAACATCACCAATATTCTTCATTGCTTCATCGTAAAGCGTAAATGCTTTTGCGTAATCCTCTGCTTTCAGGGCTTCGTTTGCCTGATTGATTTTTTCGGCCGCATCCTGTGCAAAGGAGAAAACCGACAAGAGAAGGGCCGCCATTACTACAAATACTTTTTTCATTTTTTCATTTTTAAATTTTATATTAAATATTCTTTTTTCCTAACCGATTTTTCAAGAGAAGTCCCAAAAATAACAATATTGATTAAAAATCCTACAATAATTATTTACTTCAATTTTTTAGTCCGGTAGAATCAATTTTCAAATACCCTGCCAAAGATCAAAAATTTTTCATTTTTTTGTTATCGATTGTCAATGTAAAATTCTTAGAATGAAACACTTTAAACCTTATTAAGTTTAGTTTATTTTAATTTTATATGAACAGAATGAATTAATTTTGCCAACTCAAAAGACAAATTAAAAAGCATTTCAGGAGAATGTTGCATAGATTCTTCCAGACTAACCGGTCCAGGAGTAATACTGAAAACTCCGTCAAAGGCATTTGAAATTTCTTTTTGAACGGTCCCGCCTATTGCAATTACGGGTTTTCCGGCTTTTCGGGCAGCGTCGGCCACAGCTTTCGGAGCTTTGTTGTGAAGCGTCTGGCTGTCCAGTTTGCCTTCGCCGGTAATGACAAGATCGGCCCATTCAACCTGCCTTTCAAAATTAAGTTGAGATAAAATAAATGAGGCTCCGGGAACAATTTCAGCACGATAATAAGCCAAAAGCGGAAGTGCAATTCCACCGGCAGCACCTGCCCCTTTCAGATTTGCCAGTTCTTTTCCACTTTCATTTTCCAAAATTTCAGCCCAGTTGGCCAGTCCTTTTTCCAATTGAGTTACCATTTTGGATGTTGCACCCTTTTGTGGCCCAAAAACAGTTGCAGCACCGTTTTCTCCCAGTAAAGGATTATCCACATCGCAAATAATTTTTATGCTAATATCATTTGGAAGCAGCGGTTTGCGGATTTCTGCAACATATTCCAGGTTTTCCCCAATTCCTTTAAGTTCAAGGAGTTTTTTATCGAAAAACTGAAAACCGAGGGCTTCCAGCATTCCCATTCCTCCATCCACAGTGGCGCTCCCTCCCACCCCCAAAAATATTTCTGAACAACCTGAATCCAGGGCTTCCTGAATTAATTGCCCGGTACCAAACGAAGAAGTTTTCAGCGGATTCAGTTCATCGGTTTTGAGTAATTTAATTCCTGAAGCATCGGCCATTTCAATGATGGCTGTTTTTCCGGCTTTGGCAAATTTTGATTTCACTTTCCGGCCAAGAGGATCATGAACTTCGGCTTTAATCACTTCAGCATTTAAAGCCCGACATAAAACTTCGCCGGTAAAATCGCCTCCATCGGCAACAGGCACTTTTCGAACTGAAAAATCATTCGATACTTTTAAGAACGCTTTTTCAACCACATCGGCAAAATCAAAAGCATTCAAACTTCCTTTCATCGAGTTTGGGGCGACCAGTATTTTAATCTGTTTTTTACTCATGTTTCACCTCTTGTTACTGAAACTACACCTTTAACTTTTTTCATTTTATGAATTAAAAATTCGAGATGGTCGAGATTGTAAACCGAAAGTTTCAGAATTCCCTCGAATTTTCCCCGGTTCGTGTCAATATTGATGGAGCGCAGCCGGGCGCCGGTGTCTTTCGCAATAATGTGGGAAATTTCGGAAACAATGCCGGCTTCATCAGTTCCTGAAATAAACAAAGTAGTTAAAAATGCCCCCGGACTTGTGGTTTCTTTCCACTTGGCTTTAATAACCCGGTATGGAAAACGTTCCTTCATTTGCGGAGCATTGGGACAACTGGAACGATGAATTTTTATTCCTTCGCTTATGGTTACAAAACCAAAAATAGAATCGCCAAAAACCGGATTACAACAACGGGCAAGTTTGTAGTTTATATTTTTCAGGTTATTGTCTATAACCAAATAATCATCGCCGCCTTCGAAGGTTAACTCCTGAACTTCTTTCCTGTGAAACAATTCTTCCATTTTCCGGCGGGCCGTTTCTTCTTCAGGTTTTTCAGTTATTAAAGATTTAATTTCAAGCGGATCGATTTTCCCATTGGCCAATTCGCCATAAAAATCGATGGCCAACTTAAATTCGTATTTTTTAAGCATTTTCCGAATGGCCTCGTCGTTCAGTTCCAGCTTCCAGTTTTTAAATTTACGGGTTAAAATTTCACGGCCCTGTTCGGCCAGGTTTTTTTTCTCTTCATTTAAACTGGCTTTTACCCGGCTAATGGCTTTAGATGTAACGAGAAAATCGAGCCAGTCCATTTTGGGCTTCTGGTTATTTGATGTTTCAATGGTAACCTGGTCGCCGTTTTTCAGTTTGTATTTGAGTGTCACTTTTTTTCCGTTCACTTTTCCTCCAACACATTTATCGCCCAAATGTGAATGAATTTCGTAAGCGAAATCGAGCAATGTAGAACCAGCCGGCATTTTTTTCAAATCGCCTTTAGGGGTAAAAACAAAGGTTTCATCTTTGTAAATATCGAGACTGAAATGGTCGATAAAATCCACCACATTCAATTCCGGATTTTCAAGGATTTCCCGGATTCCTGCCAGCCATTCGTCGAATCCTGAACTCTCTTTTCCACCTTTGTACTTCCAGTGTGCAGCCAAACCCTTTTCGGCCACTTCGTCCATGCGTTTCGTACGAATCTGAACTTCAACCCAACGTCCTTTGGGCCCCATCACCGTGGCATGCAACGATTCATATCCATTCGATTTCGGAATGGTGATCCAGTCGCGCATCCGTTCCGGATTGGCCTGGTACTGTTCTGTAACAACCGAATAAACAGTCCAGCAATCTGCCTTCTCATTTTCGGGTTTTGAATGAAGTATAATCCGAATGGCAAACAAATCCATCACCTCGTCAAATGATACATTTTTTTTCTGCATTTTATTCCAGATGGAATAAACCGATTTGGTTCGCGCTTTCATGGAAAAACTGAAACCTTTGTCCTTCAGCGTTTTTTCTACCGGCTTAACAAATTCAGCCACAAAACTCTCGCGTTCTTCGCGGGTTTCCTGCAACCGGTTCACCACATACTGGTAGCCTTGTGGTTTTTGATATTTCAGGCACAGGTCCAGCATTTCAGAATTGATGGCATACAATCCCAGCCGATGAGCTAACGGTGCGTAGAGGTGTGATGTTTCGTTCACTAATCTTTGCCGGGCATTTTCGTCGTAAACATCCAGATTTCGCATGACCTGGAGGCGATCTGCGGTTTTGATGAGTATAACCCGCACATCGCCGGCCAAAGCCATTAACAATTTGCGGTAATTTTCAGGATGAAGTTCAACCGTGTCGGTGCCCAAAGCATTGATTTTAGCCATTCCCTCAAGAATGGAATAAACCGACTGACCGAAGTTTTTTTCCAACTCCTCGCGGTTAACCTTCCTGTCCAGTCCGGCATACATTATATTATGGAGCAAACCAGTGATGACAGAATCCGGTTCAAGACCAATTTCTTCTGCAATTATTGAGGAAACCTCAAGTGAATGATTCAGAATAAATTCTCCGGTTTTAAACTGTTTATTGCCAATAACAGTCCGGGCAAACCGGAAAGTATCATCCAGCCGGGTTAAAGCAGTTTCACCCCAGGTTAAACGGCAAAATTCTTTTAATTGCTCATAACGTGTATATGCCTCTTCAAGATAATCCATTTTCGTATAAAAAAAGGCTGCACACCGGCAGCCTCTGGTCATTTAATATTTTGAATTCAGAATCATTCTGCCGTTTGTGTAGTATCAACAAAGGTACGCTGGCGCAGTTCACGATCAAGCATAAACAACCCGTTTCCTTTACCTTCGCCTTCAATCAGTTTTAAACTGTCAAGGATTTCGGTTACGTTGGCCTCTTCCTCTACCTGCTCGTCAACAAACCATTGTAAAAAGCTCTGGGTGGCATGGTCACGTTCTTCAGAAGCCACATCTACTAAATTGTTGATAAGATCAGTCACGTGTTGTTCGTGTTCCAGTGTTTTCTCGACTACCTGTAACACGCTTTCAAAATCTGCCGGCATTTGTTTAATTGCCTTAACTTCGGCTTTGCCACTGCGCTCAACTATGTATTTAAAGATTTTGTTGGCGTGTGTCAGTTCTTCCTGATACTGTACATACATCCAGTTGGCAAAACCGGGCAGGCCTTTATCCTCGAACCAGGCCGACATGGACAAATAAAGTAACGCTGAATATTGTTCGGCATTAACCTGTTCATTTAAAGCTTTTAATACTTTTTCTTTTAACATGCTGTGTAGATTTTAAATGTTCGATAAAATTATAAAAATCTGAACATATATAAAAAAGAAAGGTTCAAAAATGAGGCTATGTTAATTATGAGTTTTTATGAAGTACTATTTTTTTGAATTTGATTTAAAAATCAATTAAAGAAAACCCTCTCTGATTTAACTCAAAGAGGGTTTTTCAGCTTATTACTCTCCACTCCTATTTACCCAATAATGAGCAAATAAATAATTTGATCTTGCAAAAATCTATTCCTTCTTAAAAATTACTTTACCACTTTCAACTTTATCGCCCAAAATTAGACGGTAAACGTAAAATGAACTTACCAATTTTTCAGGTTTAAACTCAGCTTGGTAAAGCACTCCACTTTCAACATCTTGTTCGAAAATTGTTCTTATTAATCTACCATTCATATCTAAGATATCTATTCGGGCATTTACTGATTCAATTGAAATAAATTCAATTCTTAACCTCTCATAGAAAGGATTTGGAAATACATTCAAATCCAACAGCCATTCTATATTATCAATTTGCATTGATGATGTAATTAATTCGGATTTAAACTTCGGTGAATGTATGACTATTGAACCACTACTGATTTCTGTTTCCATCTGATTGTCATATATCAATTCACCACTATCCATATCCCAGATTCTTATGCGCAACTGATCAGGTGCTCCTTTACTTCCGTCAACAACAGAAATTCTAAAACCATAATTTCCTGATCCGTTAATTGTTCCTGTACCTTGAAATTGAGCTTTTTTATCACTCGATACAACCAACCACTCATAATCGGTGCTGTTGAAATTTAAATTTGCAGCCCGGAATTGGAATTCCGTATGGCCGGAAGGTTTAGATCTTCCTTTTTGATATTTTGCAACAAATCCAAAACTTGCCTTTCCAATTAGAGATGGATCAGCAAAATAAGCTCCGGGAGGCGACATAAACCAACCACCACCGGTAACAAAACCTCCATCCGGATCATATACTACAATGTACTCATAGATTTCAGTCACAGTGTTTTCGCATTCGTTGGTTGCTTCCACTGTTACCGTATAAACTCCGGGAGCCGGGTAAGAATGTGTTGCAGTTACGATGCCATCGGTTTCATCGGGGAAAGATTCTGTTACTCCTTCATCCCAAGTAATGGTTATATCAACAGGTGCACTGCTGCTATAATTTACCGTTAACTCTACCGGAGAATTGATTTCGACAGGCTCATTTGGATATGCCGTTACCGAAGTAATTTCTATTTCCGGGCAACCGCATTCCGGAGCGGTTACCGTTAATTCAGTGGTGCAGCCATTTAAGGTCGCCGTTAAAGTAACGTTTGTTCCCGCTGGAATACCGGTTACAGTCTTGGCTGTATTGTCTACAATGCCTGCTGTACTGCTGACAGTTCCGTTGCTTTCAAAAACAATAGCATAAGTCTGGAAATCCACAGCGCAGATCTTATCATTCAATTCAAGAGTTGGTGCCGGGTCGTAGTTTACGGTAACAACCGAGAAATCTTCAGGACAAGAACCTGATGCCGCAAAGGTATAAGTATAAACGCCACTAACCGGACCACTCCATGTTCCGCCTTCATCTGGATTGTCCTGTAAGGCAGC
>NZ_JAWLCI010000060.1:0-28873 GCF_041687215.1 Mariniphaga sp. | reverse complement strand
GGTAAATATTTTTAGTTTTTTGTTGACTTTGCTGTGTTTGCAAATTTTTTGGTAACGGCGTTTTATATGTTGAGGCACCAGCTTACAAATGTATGGCCAAACAAAATTAAAACCCTGTAAAACATATTTGCTCAGGTAATAAAAAAACAAAAATCCACCCATGCCGCCGGCAAGAACGGCAATTATAGCCTGCTCAAACTCCAGGCCGATAACCAGAGCATAAGGCAGCGTATAAAAGTATTTCACCGAAGCCAGTAAAACAACTTGTATTATTTTGAAAACCATAATTTTATAATCGCTTATAAAACGTATGGCAAGATTCTTTGTTTCAACAAAAACAGGGAAAATTCAGTCCAGGTTAATTTTTTTTAAACTGCGTTTAATTCACTTTGTTTTGTGGTTTTCCTTTCAGAAATGTTTTCAGGTTTTCGGTGGCAATTTCCATCAGTCTTTCGCGGGCTTCGGTGGTGGCCCAGGCAATGTGAGGCGTAATGTAACAGTTTTTTGCCAAAAGCAAAGGATTGTCGGGTGCAGGTGGTTCGGTTGACAAAACATCGAGGCCGGCGCCGGCAATCCTGCCGTTGTTCAGCGCTTCGGCCAAATCATTTTCATTAATCAGCGGCCCGCGCCCTGTATTAATAAGAATCGCCGACGTTTTCATTTTATCGATGGCGGACTTGTTAATAAACCCGGCATTTTCATCCGTTAACGGACAATTAATGCTGATAAAATCACTTTCGGTAAGCAGCGTGTCCAGGTCAACTTGCCGTGCATTCAGATTTGTTTCTTTCTGACTTCGATTATGAAAAATAATATTCATGCCAAATGCCAATCCAATTCTTGCCACCGCCTGTCCAATTTGTCCGAAACCAATAATCCCAAGTGTTTTGCCTGCTAGTTCGGTTTGGGGAGTGAGGTGGTAACTAAAATCGATGCTGTTTGCCCATTCCCCATTTTTCACCGACTCGGCGTGTTTTGAAATATTCTGTACGATGTGAAGAATGTGCGAAAAAACCATTTGAGCCACCGATGCCGTGCTGTAAGCCGGAATGTTGGTGACCACAATTCCAGCTCTGGTTGCGGCTTCCAAATCAACCACATTGTAACCGGTAGCCAGAACACCAATAAACTTCAAACCGGGCAATTTACTGATTACCTCACGGTTAAAAACAACTTTGTTGGTAAAAACCGCCTCAGCACCTTTGGCACGCTCCACTGTTTTTTCAGGTGGAGTTCGATCATAAATTGTACATTCACCAAGTTCTTTTATTTCATCCCAGCTCAGGTCTCCGGGATTCAGCGTATATCCGTCAAGTATAACAATTTTCATGATGTTTAATTTTAATCCCCGAAAGTAAAAATTTTGAAATTCATATCCACCTAAAAACAAAAAATACTTTTTTGTATTTTATTTACAAAATCTTCGTAACTTACTCACAGGTATTTGGTTATTAACTTTAAAATTAAGTGTTATGAAAAAGTTTCTGATTCTTTTCATTTCTGCAGGAATGCTGCTTTTTTCATCCTGTAATTCTTTAGCCCCGGTTGAGAATTTTGATGAAGATGTTGCTCTTAAAAAAGCAAAAATGGTTAAGAGCTTTAAGGCTCATTTAAGTGGTGACCAGGAGGTTCCTCCTGCTGAAACCAATGCTAACGGTCAGGTCAATTTTAAAATGAGCAAAGATGGTGATGCACTCCATTTCAAACTGATTGTGGCAAATATAAATGATGTATTTGCGGCCCATATCCATTTAGCTCCCGAAGGTATAAACGGCCCTGTAGTAGTGGCATTATATACTTCAGGTTTAATTGCAGGACAAACCAATGGAATTCTTGCCGAAGGGGTAATTACGGCTGAAAATCTGGTAGGTCCGCTATCCGGAGAAACCCTTGACGATCTTATCAGCGAGCTGGAAGCAGGTAATGCCTATGTAAATGTTCACACAAGCGTTTATAGGGGTGGTGAAATCCGGGGGCAAATAAGTTCAAATAATTGAATGTACTGTTTCCAAAAAAGGCCTTGTAAAAAAATGAATTCTTTTGCAAGGCCTTTTTTAACCCGAATAATTCATGAGTTATTCCTGTCTCCTACAGCGACTAAGATTCAGTAAATCTTTTGAGAAAAGTTTAACTTCATCTAAGTCGGGGTTAAGTTTATTTTTTTAATTATTTGCCATTGCAATTCCCACTAAATAGCACAGTTCAGCCACTTTTTTCATTTTGTCGAAATTAATCCGGTCTGCATCATCAGTTGGTTGGTGGTAATCGGCAGTGTATCCGGTTGAAAGGTTCAGAATGGGAACCTCATTCCGGTGAAAATGATAATGGTCGCTGGAATAGAAAAAGTTATCCGGAAGGGAGAAATCGGGTGTCAGATTAAGTGTCGAACACGCTGTTTCTGCAATTTTTTTTAAATCCGGGTTAAAATCATTTACCAATGTATAAATTTCCTGGAATGGTTTTACCGGTTTCGGCGAATGTGCCCAAACCGAATCACGAGGTTCGTAAACCCGGCCAACCATGTCAAGGTTAATGCAGGCCACCGTTTTTTCCAACGGGAAAACCGGATTTTTACTGTAATATTCCGAACCAATTAATCCCACTTCTTCTGCAGTTACCCACAAAAAAACGATACTTCGCTTGGGTTTTTCTTCCGTTTGATTGAATGCCCTGGCTATTTCGAGCAGTGTTGCCGTGCCGGAAGCATTGTCGTCGGCACCGTTAAAAATTTCCCCGTTTGTATTCATTCCCAAATGATCGTAATGCGCCATAAATACAATACATTCCTCTTTCAAGTCCGCATCGCTGCCTTCTACATATCCTATGATATTCCGCCCGTTCTTTTCCTCCACTTTTTTGGCCGATCTTAATTGAATTTTGTTTTTAGCCACAAATGAAACCGGCTCTTCTTTGTTCACTATTTTCTGAAGTGTTTTTTTCCACCTGCCTTTTTTCCCTAAAATGGCATCCGCCACCTCAGGTGTGGCAATAACCAGGTGGTTTTCAATGTCAGAAATGGTTTTCTCCAACGAATATTCCGGGTTGTTTGCCCAACGTGAAATTTGCCCAAAGGTTTTATTCTCTTTATCCTGAATACTTGTAATTAAAATGACTGCTCTGGCTCCGGCATGAAATATTTTATCGGTTTTGTTACGTTCAAGACTGTTGTTCCAGTGATGGGAAAATTCTCCCTTGTAAGATTCCGGTGTTCCGGCAGATATCAAAACCACCTTATCTTTTAATTCCAATCCTGCCAATTCGTCAAAACCGGAATTATCATCGTTCCATCCGAATCCGATAAAAACGAGTTCTCCCTCAATATCAACAACTACTGGTTTTTGATTCAAAACAACAAATTTGTCCCTACTAAAAACTCTATCTTTTCTATTATCAAATATTTTCAGAAAAGTGTTTTCCTCATCCTTCCCCGATTCAAACAGCTTAAAATTCTGCGAATAGCCATTTCCTTTGTACTGAAGACCCATTTTACCAACAGTTGCCTCAAGGTAATCAGCAGCAATTTCAAGCGCGGGAATTTTGCTTGTAAAACCCCTGCCCTGCAAACTGTCTGATGCCAGAAAATTTACATGTTTTGCCATCTCGCTTTTCGAAATCAGGGGAATACTTAAATCCTGAGAAAAAACTGAGCAGGACAAAAGAAGAAATACTACGGACAGGATTAAATATTTATTTCGATTCATTTCTTTTCTGAAAAAATAATTTGCGATATTTAACAGTTAAAATGGTTAAAAGTAATATTTCAAAATAAAACGGGAAGTGATCCGGACGTTTTACATAAAACGAAAAACAAAAAATAAACTCGAAATAATGAATCCAATAAAAGAACTTGCAAAATTTATCCTTGTTTTTACGGCAATTTTAATTGTTCCGTCGTGTGCAGTAAATCCTGTAACAGGCAAAAAACAACTCATGCTGATGTCTGAAGCCCAGGAGATTGAGATGGGAAAACAATACGATCCTCAGGTGATTTCCACCTTTGGTCAGTACCAGGACGACCAACTGCTTCAGTTTATTCAGGTAAAAGGCGATGAAATGGGCAAACTTTCCCACAGGCCGAATCTGCAATACCATTTCAGAATTTTGGATACTCCGGTTATCAACGCATTTGCAGTTCCGGGCGGATACATTTATTTTACCCGCGGAATTTTAGCGCAGTTCAATAACGAAGCTGAACTAATGGGCGTTTTGGGCCACGAAATGGGCCACATTACGGCACGGCACACCGTAAGCAACCAAAGTAAACAGCAATTGGGACAGTTGATACTTATTGGCGGAATGATTGCTTCTGAAGAATTTCGCGAATTTGCAGGCTATGCCATGCAGGGAATGCAATTGCTTTTTCTCAAATTCAGCCGCGATAATGAAAGGGAAGCAGACCGGCTGGGTGTGGAATACGCTTCAAAAATTCAGTACGATGCACAAAAAATGGCCGATTTTTTCAATGTGCTGAATAAAATGAATATGGCCAGCAGTCATGGCGGAATTCCAACATTCCTCTCCACCCACCCCGATCCGGGCGACCGGTACAATGCTGTTACACAGCAAGCCACCGAATGGAAAACAAACCTGGGCTATTCCGATTGGAAAGTAAATGAAAACAGTTACCTGCAAAAGATTGACGGGATGGTTTACGGAGAAGACCCAAGACAAGGGTATGTAGATGGAAATGTGTTTTATCATCCCGATATGAAATTCAGGTTTCCGGTGCCGGCGGGCTGGAAACTGGAAAATTCACCACTTCAGGTTCAAATGGCACCCGAAGACGGACGGGCCATGATGGTTTTTATGCTGGCTCAGCAAAAGTCGGCTCAGGAAGCTGCGGAGGCCACCCTTCAGGAATTAAATCTTACTGTGCTTGAAACAAAACGAGAAACAGTTAACGGTCTGCCTGCAGTTGCAGTCCTTTCGCAACAGGTGTCGCAAAACCAGCAAACAGGCCAGCAACAAGCCATTAAAGTAATGTCGTATTTTATTGAATACGGGGGCCTGGTTTATGTTTTTCACGGAGTTTCAAGTGATGTGGATTTTAACTCATTCGCCCGCTTGTTTGAATCAACCATGAAAAGTTTTAATCGCTTAACCGACGCATCAAAAATCAACGTTAAACCCAAAAGGGTAAGAATTAAAAAAGTACAGCAAAACGGAACACTGGCCGATACATTTCGCTATTTTGGCGTTCCGCAAAGCCAAATGGATGAACTTGCACTGCTAAATAATCTGGAACTTTCTGACAGAATTCAGAGTGGCAAACTTCTCAAAATAATTGGAGAATAGTACTTTCCATCGGTTTTCACTGGAAGTAATTTACACGTTCACCAAACTTCTGATTGCTATGAAAAAAAGTTTGTTGGGAAAGCCGGCTGCAAATTTTTATCTTAGCCAACCATTTTAAAATATTGAATTGAATGCTCAAATTTTTGCTCTATCCTTTTTCATTTCTTTACGGAATTGTTGTTTATTTCCGCAACCGTTCTTACGATTTAAACCTGATTAAATCAAAGGAATTTGATGTTCCTGTAATTTCAATTGGGAATATAACAGTTGGCGGAACCGGCAAAACACCCCATGTGGAGTACCTTGTAGAACTTTTAAAAGACAAATTTGAAGTGGCCACCCTCAGCCGGGGATACAAAAGAAAAACTAAAGGTTTTAAGCAGGTTGATGTAAATTCAGAAGTTTCTGAGGTGGGAGATGAACCACTTCAAATCAAAAAAAAGTTTCCCGAAATTACTGTTTCAGTTTGCGAAAGCAGGGTGGAAGGCGCGGAAAAACTGCTGGCTGCGCCAGAAAATAAATCGCCCGATGTTATTTTACTCGACGATGCATTTCAGCACAGGCGAATTACAGCCGGAATAAATATTTTGCTGATTGATTACAATCGCCCCATAAAAGAAGACAAACTGCTGCCGGCAGGGCGGCTTCGCGAAAGTGTATCCCAAATGAAAAGGGCCAACATCATTATTTTTACCAAATGCCCGCCTGCCGAAGTAACTCCTATTATGCGCCGGATACTTCAAAAAGAAGTAAAACTTAAACCTTACCAGGAACTGTTTTTCACCTCATTTGAATATGGAAAAATAAAACCGGTGTTTTCAGGCAGTGAACTGAAAAGCGATTTTTACAAAAAACAAACCCACGCCATTCTGATTGTTACCGGAATAGCATTCCCTAAACTTATTCCTGAATACCTGAAACAATTCGCTTCCGAAACCGACTTTATCCAGTTTCCCGATCACCACTACTATTCTGCCGGTGATATTCAACTAATAATGAGTAAATTTGAAAAAATCGTTTCGAATCAAAAAATTATAGTTACAACCGAAAAGGATGCTATACGTTTTAATGAGGTGTCAGATTTGAATGAACAGTTTAAAACTGCTCTGTACTATCTTCCGGTAAAAGTAAAATTCCTCGACGAAGAGGGGAAAATGTTTAATAAAAAGATTTTGAATTATGTTGGAGAAAATAAAAGCAACCGCGAACTTCATCAAAAACAGAATAGAAGCTACGCCTGAAACAGGAATTATTTTAGGCACCGGTCTTGGCGGTCTGGTTAAAGAAATAGAAATCATTGATTCCATTCCTTACACTGAAATTCCTGATTTTCCTGTTTCAACAGTTGATGGCCATGCCGGCAGACTGATTTACGGTAAACTGGGAAATAAGGAAGTGCTGGCCATGCAGGGGCGGTTTCATTACTACGAAGGATATTCCATGAAGGAAGTTACTTTTCCGGTACGGGTTATGAAATTTGCAGGGGTAAAACAACTGTTTGTTTCGAATGCTTCGGGCGGATTAAATCCGGATTGGCATGTGGGCGACATTGTGATTATTACCGACCACATCAACTTTTTCCCGGAACATCCGCTGCACGGGAAAAACGAAGAAGAACTGGGACCGCGTTTCCCCGATATGAGCAAAGTTTATGACGACCGGTTGCGAAATAAAGCTAAACTTATTGCACTGGAAAACAACATCAGTTTAAAAGAAGGAATCTATATTGGAGTTCAGGGGCCCACTTTCGAAACACCTGCCGAATATAAAATGTTCCGTTTTTTTGGCGCTGACATTGTGGGCATGTCAACCGTGCCGGAAGTAATTGCTGCCCGACATTCAGGAATGAAGGTTTTTGGCATTTCCATTATTACCGACAGCGGTGTACCCGGTGAAATTGTAGAAATTTCGCACGAGGAAGTTCAAAAAGTGGCCATGAAAGCCGAACCAAAAATGACCCTGATTTTAAAAAAGTTGATTGAAAGCATCTGAGAGTTTCGGGTTCAGTGTTCAACTGGTGACTTAAAGTTCACCTGTTGAATAGTAGCAAAGCCCGCCTGCCAGCCCAACAGATTCATTCTGGCGGGAACGATGCAGCCGGGCAGGTTTAAAGTTCAAAGTTTTTTTTGATGGAACCTGTCATTCCGGCGTAGGCCGGAATCTTTAACTATTTAGCCAGAAAAAAATGAAAAATACTGTTTTAATTTTATTTGCTGTTATTTTACTTGCAAGTTGTTCAACTCCAAAAATAGATAATGTGGAACTGGTACTCGATTCAAAATCTGCTCTGGGCGAAGGTGCCATCTGGAATTACAAAACCGGTGAGTTGATTTGGGTGAATATCACCGATAAAATTCTGAATTTTTACAACCCCAAGTTAAAAAACAATAAGGAAATGCTGACCGGGCAGATGATTGGAACGGTAGTCCCTGCCGAATCGGGTAAAATGATAGTGGCGTTGGAAAACGGACTCTACCAGCTTGACCCAAAATCGGGATCCAAAATACTGATTGCCAATCCCGAGGAAAACATTCCCGGAAACAGGTTCAACGATGGCAAGTGCGATCCTGCCGGGCGGTTCTGGGCAGGTACCATGAGCACCGAAGGCAAACAACAGGCCGGCGCCCTTTACCGGCTCGATGCGGATAGTTCGGTGCACAAAATGATTGACAATGTGGGTACCTCCAACGGGATTGTATGGTCGCTGGACTACACCAAAATGTATTACATCGATACTCCAACCCGGAAAGTGATGGCTTGGGATTACAACAGCGAAACAGGCGAAATCAGTAATCCGAAAACAGCCATCGAAGTTCCGCAGGAAATGGGATATCCCGACGGAATGACCATTGATGATGATGGAAATGTTTGGATTGCACTTTGGGGCGGAGCGGCCGTTGCTTGCTGGAATCCCGAATCAGGAGAGTTGTTGCGAACGATTGATGTTCCGGCAAAAAATGTCACCTCCTGCGCTTTTGGCGATGAAGATTTGGGCACGCTTTACATTACAACGGCCCGCCAGGGAACAAGTGACGAAGAACTGGAGAAGTTTCCACATGCCGGCGGCGTTTTCAAAACCAGACCGGGCGTGAAAGGCGTGGAAGCATTTTTCTTTAAAGGAGAATTTTAAGAGATGATAGCACGCTAAGGGGCAAGGACGCAAAGATTACATAATTTCAAATTTTACCTTTGCTTCTTAGCGACTTAACGAGAAAATAGAAAAACAAAGAATTGAATTCAAATGAAATTTTTACCCGAATATTCCGATATTGAATTAGCCCACCAAACCATTCATAAATATGCTCACCGTACACCGGTTCTGACTTCGTTAAGCATCAATAAAATAGTGGGAGCCGACTTGTTTTTTAAGTGCGAAAATTTCCAGAAAGTAGGGGCATTTAAATTCCGGGGAGCCTGCAATGCCGTGTTTTCCCTTTCGCAGGAAGAGATGGAAATGGGTGTGGCCACGCACTCGTCGGGCAATCATGCGGCTGCACTGGCCTTGGCGGCAAAAATGCGCGGCATTCCGGCCTATATTGTAATGCCCGAAACTTCGCCCGAAATTAAAAAGAAAGCCGTGGCCGGGTATGGAGCACAAATCACATTTTGCAAACCCACGCTGCAGGCACGCGAAAGTACACTGGCTAAAGTAGTCAAAGAAACCGGCGCCACCGAAATTCATCCGTACAATAACTTTCATGTAATTGCCGGACAGGGAACGGCTGCCAAAGAGCTGATTGAAGATGCCGGTGAACTCGACATTATTTTTGCTCCTGTTGGCGGTGGCGGATTACTCAGCGGAACTGCCATTTCAACCAAAAAACTTTTGCCAAAATGTAAGGTCATTGCTGCCGAACCAGCCGGCGCTGACGATGCTTTTCGGTCGTTTCACAGCAAAAAATGGGTACCTTCAGAAAACCCAAAAACCATTGCCGACGGCCTGCTCACATCACTGGGCGAGCGCAACTTTAAAATCATTCTCGAAAAAGTGGACGACATTGTCACCGTTTCCGAAGAAAAAATTGTGGAAGCCATGCGCCTGATATGGGAACGCATGAAAATAATTATCGAACCTTCGTCTGCCGTTCCACTGGCTGCCATTCTGCAAGGAAAAGTGGATGTAAAAAATAAAAAAGTTGGAGTTATTCTTTCGGGTGGAAATCTGGATTTGGAGAAATTACCGTTTTAACCAACCTGAACTTTTCGAACTGAACTTTCTTTCCTGCGAATTCATTGATCGAGCGGAAAGAAAGAAGGGCATTAAAATTTCTATCTTTGCAAAAAAACAAAATTTATGATTTTTGTAACCGGAGGTACGGGTTTAATCGGTGCACATTTGTTATACGAATTAATTTCTTCAGGGAAAAAGGTAAAGGCGCTTAAACGCAAAACGAGCAATTTGCAGCAAACACTTAAAATTTTTTCATTCTATACAGAAAATCCGGAAAAACTTTTCACCCAGATTGAATGGGTTGATGGCGATATTCTGGACTATTTTGAACTGGAGAACTTACTGGCAGGAACTACTGAAATTTATCATTGTGCTGCTATTGTTTCATTTGCCAAAAACGAACGCAAACAAATGATTCACAACAACGTGGAAGGCACAGCCAATTTGGTAAATGCGGCTTTGGAAACAGGTGTAAAAAAGTTCTGTCATGTAAGTTCCGTGTCGGCTTTGGGAACCAATCAGAATGGGTTTGTAATTGATGAACAAACCAACTGGGTACCCGGCAAAAAAGTTACCGGTTATTCTCACAGTAAATTTTTTTCTGAGGCGGAAATCTGGCGGGGAATTGAAGAAGGACTGGATGCAGTTATCATAAACCCGTCTATAGTTTTGGGGCCGGGGAACTGGGATGCCGGAAGTTCGCGGTTGTTTAAAACTGTTTGGAACGGAATGAAATTTTATACCAAAGGTATTACCGGTTATGTGGACGTAAAGGATGTTGTTCGGGCAATAGTTTTGCTAATGGACGATAAAAATTTTGAATCCTGCAAAAACCAGCGATTCCTTTTAAATGCCGAAAACCTGAGTTACCAGGAACTTTTCAATCAAATTGCTGAAAACCTGAACAAACCAAAACCAAAACTTTATGCTTCGCCCGTGGTTACAGAATTTGCCTGGCGTGGTGCAAAACTTTTCGGACTGTTCAGTAAAAACCAACCCCCCATTTCGCGTGAAACTGGACATGCAGCACACACTGCTAATTTATTTGATGGCAGCAAAATAACTCAATCCATTGATTTCGAATACATTCCGGTTTCAGAATCAATAAAACAAACCGCCAACCTGTTAAAAAAAGATATGCAAAATACCTGAACAAGCCAGAAATGACAATTGACAAAAACCAAATCACAATTAATTTCCAAATTCCAATTCATTAAATTCCAATATGTTTCATGTTGTTGATTATTTTGCTTTTTAGAATTTGGAATTTATTTGGTTTTTGATGATTGATATTTGAATACTGTGCTTAAAATTACATGAATATTGTTGTTAAGACACAAAATCCTCACTCTTCTTTTGATGTATGTGCTTGGTAAATACTGGCGTTCAGTTCAAAACCCACGAGCAAAATCAGCGACATTACGTACATTAAAAACAAGATGATTAATAGCGTACCAATGGAGCCGTAAAGTTTATTATACTGGCTGAAATTGTTGATGTAATAGGAAAAAGCTAACAGGGCAAAAATGTTGAGTACCGTTGACAACGTGCTTCCGGCTGAAATAAACCGCCATTTTGTTTTTTTGGCAGGCGCCATGTAATACAAAAAAGAGTTGGCAAAAAACAACAGCAAAACTATCACGACCCATTTCCCAAAAGTCAACAAAAAAATAGTAAAACTGTCACGAATGATATCATTTTCGCGCAGGTAACTGATGGCAATTTGTCCTCCGGTTATTAATGCAACAGCAACCGTTAATAAAACCGAAAGAATTACCAGAAGAAATATGGCTGCGAGTCGCTGGCTTAACCACGAACGCCGGTTGATGCTGTGAATTGTTGCATCAAATGCACTCATCATACTCGCAAGACCATTGGTTGAAAATATCAGGGCCATTGCAAAACCCAATGACAACAAACCACCTCTTGGCCGCATAATAATGTCGGTAACCGTGCCTTCAATGGTATTAAACGTACTTTCGGGAACAAATTCCTGGATTAAACGAAAAAGTTCGCTTTGAAAATTCTCAATGGGTATGTAAGGAATGAGAGTAAACAAAAACAAAATGAAAGGGAAAAAGGCTATAAAAAAAGAAAAAGCTATGGCAGAAGCCCGTGTGGTAATTGCACCTTTTTCAATGCTGTGCCAAAAAAACAAGCCAACATCATACAACGGAACACCATCAAAAAAGGGCAGCGAAATTTTTTCAGCCCGTTCAATTAACTGTTCTCCAAAACGTTTGTATTTATTACGATTTAAAAACCCTCCATTCATAGGGTCATTCCTGTTTTTCAATTCTAAGTTGATGGATGTAATCCTTCCCTTCACTTTTCTTCAGCAGAAAATAAACCCTGAATGTGCCTTTTTGAGTTCCAAGATTACCAATTACATACTGGGCCCCTTCCTTGCCACCCTGGTGAATAACAGAAAAACTCTGTGGGGAATGGCTGCTGAAAAAATCACTCACAATTAACTGTGCCTGGGCCTTACTGTAAACATTGTCGCTTTCGGGTACCACCAATTCTACATTCTGATTAAAATATTCTGACAGCGACCTGGCATTGCCCGATTTCAGGCTAAGAATAATCTCGTCGGGAATTTGTGCAATTGCCGGTATGGTAAACAAAAGCATTCCGGCAAAAAGGAAAATCATGAATAATTTATTTTTTATGAATGACATGATTTCAAATTTAATAAATATTTAGCGCCATTTTCATAGCAAAAACTGTGCAAAAACATTTTCAACCTCTTATTTTTGGTAAATTTATAAAATAAATATTCATTACACAGGATGAAGCTGACTTTATTGATGATTGGCAAAACCGATGAAAAATATTTACTGGAAGGAATTAACCGGTATAAAAAGCGGTTGGAACATTATATCGATTTCAGACTTGAAATTATTCCAGACGTAAAAAAGGGGAAAAACATGAAGGAAAGCCTGCAAAAATTTAAAGAAGGAGAGTTAATTCTGGCCAAACGGGCTCCAGCCCGGGAGTTTCACCTGCTCGACGAAAAAGGCAAACAAATGACTTCGAGGCAGTTTGCGGAATTTCTTCAGAAAAAAATGGCCAGCGGAATTAAAGAATTGGTTTTTGTTATTGGAGGTCCTTACGGTTTTTCTGACGAAGTATATGAACAGGCCAACTCGAAAATTTCATTATCGAAAATGACTTTTTCGCACCAGTTGGCTCGACTTTTGTGCATGGAGCAGTTTTACAGGGCTTTTACCATTTTAAAAGGAGAACCATATCATCACGATTAGTGTGTTTTGGAAAATAAATAAATACAGTTTCCTCATTTTTGCCCTTTGTTTTTTTGCAGCGGCGGCAATAATTGAAAACGGACTGCTTCGGCAGCACCCCGAAACTCATTTAATTGAAGATTTTCAGAAACAACTTCATCAGCACGAAAAAGAACTCAAATTGCGGCTGAACGACATTGCCGCTCTTGCTCAACAAGAAAATTTTGATGGAAATTTTACCGGAAGTCTCCATTTGAGCAGCCGTCTCCTGGAAGAAAGCGGCTATGGTTTTTTAGTTTACCAAAGCGAAAACCTGGTTTACTGGTCTGACCGTTCGCTTGCTTTTTATGATAAAATAAGCGATTTTGCTGAAAAGGAAAAATTAATTCAGCTACCAAATGGTTTTTACCTCGCTCATTACAAGCAAATTAATGAGTTCGACATTATTGGTCTTCACCTGATTAAATATAAATACCAATACGAAAATAAATACCTTAAAAACAGGTTTTTAAAAGACTATAAACTCCCTGATGAATTTGAAATTGAGGTAAACAAATCCGATGCACTGTATGCTGTTCACAATTCTGAAGGAGATTACCTTTTTAATATAAAACCGCAGGGAATGTACCTGTGCACCACACGCCAGCTTTATCTCCCGGGCATTCTGTATTTTTTCGGACTTCTTGTTTTGCTTATTTATTTCAGGCGCGAATTCCTGGAATCCAGGGCTTCCTTTTCTTTCAAACTTTTTGGACTGGCCATTGCCCTTTTTCTGGTTTACTGGTTGCATTTAATATTCCATATACCCAAGGTATTTTTTCTATTGAGGTTTTTCAGCCCGTCGGTTTTTGCACTCAATAGCTGGCTTCCCTCGCTGGGCGATTTCTTTTTACTGGCACTTTTTTTCCTTTTTTGGCTGTTTCATTTTGGAAAACATCTCAGTTTAGACGAATTGCAAAAAGATTCTTTTATGCCACGGAAAGCAATCGCCTTTTTACTGCTTCTGTTTTCAGGCAGCACTTATCTGCTCATCCATTTTTACACCAGGGAACTAATTTTTAATTCCACTATATCCTTTTCGCTCAACCGCATTATTGAAATAACTCCCCAAAGCGTGCTCGCTATTTTTTCAGTAGGTATGATGTTGCTGGCGGTTTTCATTTTAACCATTAAAATTATCGACAACATACGCAACGATTTCAGGTTGGGGCATTTAATGCTGGCTGCACTGCTGGTTGCAACTTTTTTGGCTGTAATACAATTTATTACCATACAAAAGGTATCGGTTGAAGCGCTTGTTCTGTTTATTGCAGCCACTATTCTGGCCACATTATTTAGTAAAAACTACCTGCAAAAGTTCACACTTAGCTATCTTATCATTTTTGTTTCGGCTGCATCACTTTACTCATTAATTGTTTTTTACAACACCATTGCCACCAAACAGCGCGATGAACAAAAATTGATGGCGGTTACCCTTGTGGCTGAGCGCGACCCGGCTGCTGAGGTTTTTTTGTCAGAAATTCAAAAATCAATACAAAAAGATTCCGTTATTCCCAGACTTCTTATTGAAGAAGAGAATGAATTTGTACTTGATTATATTGAAGAAACCTATTTCAACAGCTATTTCAGGCAGTATGATGTAAGATTTTTTAAGTGTTCGGGCGCCGATAGTCTTTACATTGAAATGGATAAACGGATGGCGCCATGCTTCGATTTTTTCGAAGATATGATACAGGCGCAGGGCATTAAAATTCCGGGCACCAACTTCTATTTTATGGATAACATGAACGGAAGGATTTCTTACACCGGCTGGCTCCACTATCCGCTATCTTCTGAGAAACGAGGCGTTTCCATTTTTATAGAACTGAATTCGGAACTGCTTTTTGAAGGAATTGGTTTTCCTGAACTGCTTATTGACAAATCGATGGCTAAACCGGAAAATTACAAACGTTTTAGTTATGCAAAGTATTACGGTGGCGAACTCACCGATCGTCATGGCGATTACAATTACAATTTTTACGTACATTCTTACCTGTCTTCGGGTCAGGAATTTGAATATAACCGCTGGGATGGGATGGAACACCTGATTTACCACACCCGGGAAGACAATTACGTAATTGTGTCGCGCGAACTTTTTACCTTTATAGATTACCTGATTTCCTTTCCTTACCTTTTCGTTTTTTACTTTCTTTCTGTTTTGATTTTACTTCTCATTGGAAATCAGTCAATACGCAAACGTTCCATAAATTTCGATCTGAAATTTAAAATCCAGGCAGCCATTATATCCATCGTATTGGTGTCACTGCTAATGGTTGCCATGGCAACAATCTGGTACAACGTTAGGGAATACAAAGAAAAGCACCAAAACGATTTGAATGAAAAACTAATTTCCATTGCCGAAGAAATTGACATGCGCCTTGAAGAAGTGGATGAACTGAACGAAGAACTCATCGACTGGCTGAACCGAGAACTGGCCAAATTGTCAAATATTTTCAGAACCGACATAAATATTTTTGGTACCGACGGCCATCTGCTGGCCTCTTCACGCCCTGAAATTTTCTACAGGGGGCTTGTTTCAGACCGCATGAATGCCAATGCATACAATGAAATATTCAACAATTTTCAGCTTAGTTTTTTCCAGCCCGAAGAAATTGGCCTGCTTTCTTATCTTTCAGCATATAAGCCGGTAATTAACAACACCGGTGAATACCTTGGTGTAATAAACCTGCCCTATTTTATTAAACAGGACAGGTACAGCCAGGAACTTACAACTATTGTGGTAGCTTTTATCAACCTTTATGTGCTGCTGTTTCTGGCAAGTATTATTGTAGCCATTTTTATTGCCAATCAAATTACCCGCCCACTGGTACTTATTCAGGAAAATTTGCGCAAAATAGAACTGGGCAAACGAAATGAGCCCATTTATTACAACCGCAACGATGAAATTGGCAGTCTGGTAAAAGAATACAATAAAAAGGTAGACGAACTGGCCGTTAGTGCCGAATTACTTGCCCGGTCTGAACGGGAGTCGGCATGGCGCGAAATGGCCAAACAGATTGCTCACGAAATTAAAAACCCGCTCACACCAATGAAACTGAATATTCAACACCTTCAGCGTTTTAAGGGGAAAGGCAAAGATTACGAAAAGTACATTGAACGGGTAACTTCCACGCTGATTGAACAAATTGACAATCTCTCCAACATTGCCACAGAATTCTCGAACTTTGCCAAAATACCCACCGCCCGAAACCAGGTTTTCAAACTGGCAGAACAACTTAAAAAGGTGATTGATTTGTTTGATACCAATCAAAAAGTTACGCTTGAATTTCGTGCCAACGGACTGGAATATTTGGAAGTTAACGCCGATCGCGACCAGCTTTCAAGAGCCATTATTAACCTGTTAAAAAACGGTATCCAGTCGATTCCCGATGACCAAAAAGGAAAAATAGAAATTAACCTGAACCGGCGCGATCACATGGCTGTAATTGCAATAACCGACAACGGCGAGGGCATTTCGGAAGAACTGCGCGATAAATTGTTCAGCCCCAGTTTTACCACAAAATCAAGCGGAATGGGGCTCGGACTTGCCATTGTAAAAAATATTGTGGAAAATTTTTCAGGCCATGTTTGGTTCGAAACTGAGGAAGGAGAAGGCTCCACTTTTTTTATTGAAATACCCATTTGGGAAGGATAAATTTTATTTGCAAATCACGACCATTTCTGTTAATCTTGCGTTACCTGTTTTATTTGAACAGGCACATTAAAATTTAAAATTATGGTACCATTGTCATTTCGCGAAATAACTGACCGCCTCAAACAAATGCAATTGCCCGAAACCGATGTAGTTATTGGCATTGGAAGCGGAGGAATTCCACCGGCCACCATGGTTGCTTTTCATTTAAATGCTGAATTGCAGGTGATGGTGTTAAATTACCGCGACGAAAAAAACACGCCGCGTTACGAAGAACCCAAAGTACTGGCCAAACCCGAATGGAAACTGGAGGGTAAACGAATATTGCTGGTTGACGATGTTTCAGTTTCGGGAAAAACTTTGCAGGCAGCACTCGAACAATTAAAGGGCCTGAACGTAAAAACACTGGCTATGAAAGGAAAGGCCGATTTTGTGCTTTTCCCCGAAATTAAAGACTGCGTAAAATGGCCATGGAAACCGTAAACAAAAGAATACTAAAAAAAACCATTATGAAACGACTTTTTATTTTACCGAATCTGGTTTTAATTGCCGTACTGTTCTTTTCCTGCGGGCAAAAAGCCTCAGAAAAAATTGATTCTGCAACCTATGCCCGGTACCAAAAATCGGGTAACGAAATCTCCAGTCAAACCCAGGGAGTTTTACTGGCCAACGTATCAAAAGCCATGCAACAGGGCGGAAGCCTTTATGCTGTGGAGTTCTGCAACTTGCAGGCTTCCGGCCTGGTGGACAGCCTGAACGCTGAATATAACTGCGAAATTTCGCGCGTTACCAACAAAAACCGGAACCCGGAGAATAATCTGGAAACAAAAACCGACAAACAAATTTGGGCTTATTTCTCCAGCATTCAGCAAAATGAGGAATTGCACGACACGCTGATTCAAAACAAGAATACAATAACTTATTACAAACCGATTCTCACCGCCATGCCAGCTTGCTTGCAATGCCACGGGCCGGTACAGGATATTGACCCGGAAACCTGGGAAAAAATTCAATCCCTTTATCCGGAAGATAAAGCCACAGGATATGCCCTGAACGAACTCAGGGGAATGTGGAAAATCGGGTTTAAAAGAAAGTAATACAAAATCTTATCTGATAGTAAATCCCTGCTCTGAACTTTCCCCGCCTTTTCAAGGAGGGGTCAGTTGGCCGTTCGGCTATAGACGGCCAACTGGGGGTGGTTAATCCTAATCATTTTTAATATCCCCAACAGGTGGTTGATTTTATTCCATTGAACAAACCCTAATAAGCCACCATCACTGTTCCGGTTCTTACTTCGCCGTTACCCAGTTCAAGCACATAAAGGTAGTTTCCGGCAGGCAATGTGCCCCGGCCAAGTGTTAAGCGGTGCTCGGAATTACCCCACCACCATGCGTTTTCATCAGATCCCCAGTAGTCGAGATTTCCATAATTGAACTTCTCAAATAATTTATTTCCGCCCCTGTCGAAAATTCGCATAACCGCCTCAGGATATTTTTCAATACAGTAAATCTGGAAGAAATCGTGTACCCCGTCGCCATTGGGTGAGAATCCGTCAGGTATAAACAGTGAACATTCAGTGGGTATTTCATCTTCGTCACCGGGCAATCCGTCGCAATCCACTGATGGCAATACATTAATCCAAACCATAGCTTCGTCGCACATACTCGGGAAGCCATCGTCGCAAATGCGGTAAACGAATGTATCAATTCCCACAAAATCTTCATCAGGCATGTAAACAAAAGCACCATCGCTTTCAATACTAACTGTACCATGCTGAACATCAACCATTGGCCAGGTGATAATCTGGAAATTATCTCCATCCGGATCGTAATCATTCGGCAGCACATATTCAATTAACGGGAAGCACATTACCGTAAACGTATCGTTCACAGCTACCGGCGGATTGTTCGGCGCTTTCACTTCAAAAATAACCAGTGCCGTATCGCTTAACGGTTCGCACGGAATTCCGTCGTCAAACACCACATAGCTCAGCGTGTCGAAACCAACGAAATCCAGGGCCGGAGTGTAAGTAACCACACCGGTTGCCGAACTGGCAGTTGCTGTTCCGTTTTCCGGAGCATCGATGATTTGAACCGAAGCAACATCGATTTCACTGTTCGAATCTGAATCATTGTCAGTTACAGCAATCATAACAGTCTCATTTTGCAATGTTACTGTGCTGTCATTCAGCGCAATCGGTGGTGTATTTTCTGAAACAGTAACTGAAATGGTAATACTTTCTGCACAATCATAAGTGTTGTCGGGTGTGAAAACAAAAGTCAGGTTAATGGCAACACTGGTATCTATCGTATCCGCATTCCAGGTGCCAACTACTCCATTCCTGTCAGTTTCGGGCAGTTGAGGTGGGATTTGCCCAATACAAAGAGGACCTATTGGATCAAACTCAGGTATAACCGGCGGCAGTACTTCAATAAATATGGTATCGGTAGCAGCACAATGGATTCCCTCCTCAGGAATAAATACATATTCGAATACGCCAACCGAATCGGTGCGAATAATGGCTGGCTCCCATCTGCCATTCACCTCGTTAAAGTTGGCCGGAGGTAATTGGGGCGGATCCTCGTTCAGGCATAATGGTCCAATCGGATCAAATTGAGGTATAATCAGCGTGTCAATTAAAATGATCATTTCAAAGGTTTGGGCACACGCGTATGAAGCATCCGGCGTGAACACAAAAACTAACGGCCCGGGCACACTTGTATCAATTGTTTCCGGATTCCAGGTGCCTGCTATTCCATTCAGCGAAGTATCGGGAAGTGCCGGTGGAGTATTGAACTGACATATCGGGCCAATGGGGTCAAATTGAGGGACAATTGAGTCCAGAATTTCTATAACGAAACTTACCTCAACTGCGCATTCTCCTTCTTCCGGAATAAAAGAATATAAGTTGCTTCCTGGAGCAGTAGTGTCAATTGAATCGGGAACCCATGTTCCAGTAATATTATTTAGTGAAACCAACGGCAATTGCGGTGGGATTTCATTCAGGCAAAGCACATCAACCAAATCAAAGACAGGAACAATTTCATTCGTAATTTCAATTTCAATGGTTACTGCAATCGCACACTGACCTGAATCAGGAGTAAAAGTATAATAGCCAATACCTGTTGTTCCGGTTTCAATAACCGCAGGATCCCATGTTCCGGTAATGTTGTTGTCAGAAGTTAACGGCAGTTCAGGCGGAGTACTGTTCAGGCAGAACGGCCCTATTTGGCTAAATACCGGTTCAATTTCATCCACTACTTCAATTGGAATGACTACGGGGACAGCGCATTGCCCTTCATCCGGAGTGAATGTGTAGCCAATAATGCCCACAGTTGCAGTTGAAATAACTTCTGGTTCCCAGGTACCTGTAATGCCGTTGGTGGATTCAGCCGGTAATTCCGGTGGGATATCATTCAGACAAAGTGGACCGATGGGATCAAATTCAGGTACAATTTCATCCACAATTTCAATTTCCATGGTTACTTCCACAGCACACTGTCCGGCATCGGGTGTAAATGTATAAATTTGGGTTCCAAATACCGCTGTATTTATAACATCCGGCATCCAGGTACCTGTAATTCCGTTGGTGGATTCAGTCGGCAATGCAGGCGCCTTGCTGTATTGGCATAACGGACCTAATTGTGCAAAAACAGGAATTACTTCGTAATCGAGCACAATGGTTTGGACACAACTGGTTTCATTGCAACCGTCTGAAACCGTGAAGGTACGCTTAATGGTAATCGGGCAGTTACCGTCAGCCACATCCTGCCAGGTAAGTGAAATAACGGCACAGTTATCTGAGTATGAAATTCCCAAAGCCTGTGCCCATGCATCCGTAAGCGGAATATTCTGTTCTTCGGTGGATAAGGGCAGGCCGGTAAGGGCTTCAAGTTCACCCAGCGTAACTTCCGCGGTTATATCATCCGGACAGGTAATTTCCGGAGGTGTCTTGTCTTCCACTATAATTCGTTCATTGAAGCGAGCAAAGTTTCCGCAAAGATCTCTAATCTCATAAATTCTTCTAATCGTTATTATTTTCGGGCATTCTTCATCTGTAATGGTTTCAGAAACAAGCCTGAAGCTGTTATTATCAATTCCACAATTATCGGTGGCAGGTCCGTACTTTGCAACAAAATTGGAATATCCCTGACTGCCATTTGCAAATCTTGGAGGAACATCATCAATACATTCCACCACAGTTGGTAATGGATTGATTGGGAATCTCGGGTCAATATTATCATCAATAGTAATTGTCTGATAGCATTCCATTTCAATGCCACACACATCAACTATGCTGTACCGCCTGATAATGGTTGTTGGACATGAAGGAATTCTTGATATTTCCTCACCCTGGAAGCTGCTTAAATCCAATTCGCAATCGCTTTCAAATAAACCACCTGCATCTGCAAATTCCTGATAACTGCTGAATATTGGAGGTTCTTCCCCAACACATACAAACGTTAAATCGGATGGACAAATCTGGGTAACATTGGGACTTTCTGCCTCAATAATAATTACCTGCGATACCTGGCATCCGTTTGCATCAGTTACTACCACCGTATAAGCACCTGCTGCCAGATTATTAATGTCTTCGTTGTTGGATGTATATCCGTCAGGGCCTGACCATGCAAAAGAATAAGGTTCGGTTCCTCCGGAAACAGTCAGATTAATGCTGCCAATTGGTTCGGTTGACTGTCCCAAATCCACTTTTGTAACCGTTAAATTCAGTTCAGTTGGCTCGCTCAGTATTATCGTATGTGTTTCACTCTCTCCGGCATCGTCGGTTACGGTTACGGTATAAGTGCCTGCATCCAGGTCGTAAATATCTTTGGTAGTTGCGCCGGTATTCCATAAATAAGTATATGGTTCTGTTCCTCCCGAAACAGTTAATTCAATTCCACCCGTACTTTCACCATAACAGTCAATGGGTAAAATGAAATGGTTGATGACCAAAACTCCTGATTCTTCGGTTACTGTTATCTGTATCTTGTTGGATTCAGCAGGTTTTGGAGCCGCACAAACCAAATCGGACATAAGTGTTGCATAAACCGAATCTTTGTCTTCCGGAATGTAGGTAAATGTATCGGAGGATTCTCCCGGAACCAAAACATCGTTAACAAACCAGGCAAAAACCGGGTTTGTACCGCCATTTACCGGTGTAGCTGTAAATGTAACTTGTTCTCCTTCTGTAACCTCTGTTCTGTCGGCAGCAATTAAAACGGAAACTTCAACTGTTTCAATAATGGTCAGGTCAAGCCGCAATGTGTCGTCACAACCTGCTGCATTTATGGTAATTAAATCGTAAAGCCCGGTATTGTAATAGGTAATTCCTGTACCGTCGAGCCAGGTAAATGAATCACATGCCGTTTCAAATACGATATCAAATTTTCCGAGACCGATAATTACATTAACTTCTTCCACAACAAAGCAGCCGAATGAATTTTCTGCCCTAATAAAATAAGTACCCGTGGTTGTAACAGCATCCGGATTGGCCAGTGGTTTCGTAGCTTCTTCATCAAACCAGTAAGACAGCAGAATATCAGAATCTGAACCGGCAGTGACGGAAGCTGCTGTCAAATCAACTGTTTCCGGCTCACAAACAGGCTCCGGATCGGTAATAACCAGCAATGGTTTACTGTAAATCGTTACGTTTACTTCTTTTGTAATAAAGCAGCCGCCCAGGTTTGTTCCCCGGATAAAATAGATTCCGGTTGATGTAACAGAATCAGGCCTGGTTAATGGCAATGTGGCTTCCCCGTCCAGCCAGTAAGAAAGTTGAATATCGGCATCTGAACCGGCAGTTACAACGGCATCGGTCAAATCTATGGCTTCCGGTTCACACACAGGACCCGGATCCGCTACAACCAGAAGTGGTTGGCTGTCGATGATGGCGTTTACTTCCTCTATTACAAAACAGCCAAATGTATTTTCCGCTTTAATATAATAGATGCCGGTAACCGTTACAGAATCGGGTTTTGTCAAAGGCTGTGTGGCAGCTTCATCGAGCCAGTAAGTAAGCAGAAGGTCGGCATCTGATCCGGCAGTGACTGATTCATCGGTTAAGTCTATTGAATCCGGTTCGCAAACAGGATCGGGGTCAGTAACGACCAGAACCGGCCTTGGGTAAATGGCAACATTCACCTCTTTAATAATAAAACAGCCAACTGAATTGGTTGCTCCAATGTAATAAATTCCGGCGGTGGTAACAGAATCAGGCCTTGCCAGTTGTTGTGTTGCTTCCGTATCCAGCCAGTAACTCAACTGAAGGTCGGAATCTGAACCGGCAGTTATAAATGCTTCAGTCAAATCGATAATTTCGGGCTCGCAAACCGGAGTTGGATCAGTGATGACCAGAAGCGGTTCTTCGTAAATGGTTACGTTCACTGCTTTTACCACAGAGCAGCCACCAGCGTTTTCTGCCCGTATGTAATAAATTCCGGTTACGGTAACAGAATCAGGACTGCCCAGTGGCAAAGTGGCTGCTTCATCCATCCAGTAAGTCAGTTGAAGGTCATCATCCGAACCGGCAGTTATCATAGCATCAGTTAAATCTGCTGCGAATGGTTCACACACAGCGTCAGGATCGGTAACGACCAGAAGCGGTTCGCTGTCCCTGATTACGTTTACCTGTTCAACGGTAATGCAGCCGTTGGAGTTTATTGCTCTGATGTAATAGGTCCCTGTAGTGAAAACGGAATCCGGCCCGGACAATGGCTGAGTAGCATCTTCATCAAGCCAGTAAGTGAGTTGAAGATTGGCATCTGAACCGGCAGTTATCGCTGCATCAGTCAAATCCACTGTTTCAGGTTCACATACTGGTTCCGGGTCCGTAATGACCAGCAACGGTTTTCTGTTGATGACAACATTGACCTGTTCAACCACAAAGCAACCGCCAAAGTTAGTTGCAACAATGTAGTAGGTGCCGGATGAAGTTACAGAATCCGGGTCAGATAGTGGCAAAGTAGCTGCTTCATCCAGCCAGTAAGTCAGTTGAATGTTGGCATCCGAACCGGCAGTTATTGCTGCATCGGTCAGGTCTATTGCTTCCGGTTCACACACCGGAGCCGGATCTGTGATAACCAGAAGCGGCCTGTTGTCAATGATCACATTTACTTCTTCAACCGCAAAGCAGCCTCCAGCGTTTTCTGCCCTGATGTAATAAATTCCGGGATCTGTAACAGAATCCGGATTGCTTACCGGCAAGGTGGCTGCTTCGTTCAGCCAATAGGTGAATTGCAGATTGGCATCCGAACCGGAAGTTACGGATGGATCGGTTAAATCTATTGCCAAAGGTTCACAAACCGGTTCCGGATCTATGATGACCAGAACCGGTTTGCTGTCTCTGATTACATTCACTGCTTCAATTACAAAGCAGCCGAAAATGTTCTCAGCCCTGATATAATAGGTACCCGTGATTGTAACAGAATCCGGCCCGGAAAGCGGTTGGGTGGCTTCCTCATCTAGCCAGTAAGTGAATTGAAGGTCGGCATCAGAACCGGCAGTTACAGAGGCTTCAGTCAGATCGATTGATTCCGGCTCGCAAACAGGTTCCGGATCTGTAATAACCAGCACCGGTTTGCTATGAATGGTTACATTGACTTCTTCCGTAATAAAACATCCTCCCAGGTTTGTTGCTCTTATGTAGTAGATTCCGGTAACGGTAACTGAATCGGGCCTGGTCAGGGGCTGAGTTGCTTCTTCGTCAAGCCAGTAAGTAAGTTGAATGTCGGCATCCGAACCGGCAGTAATTGATGCATCGGTCAAATTTACAGCTTCAGGTTCACAAACGGGAGCCGGATCGGTGACGACCAAAAGCGGCTGGCTGTCGATGATGGCGTTAACTGCTTCAATGGTATAACATCCGAAGGTGTTTTCTGCCCTGATATAATAGGTGCCGATGGTTGTAACAGAATCCGGTCTGGAAAGTGGTTGAGAGGCATCTTCATCCAACCAGTAAGTCAGCAAAATGTCGGCATCCGAACCGGCAGTTACATTCGGAACGGTCAGATCGATGGCGTTCGGTTCACAAACAGGTTCCGGATCGGTAATGACCAGAACAGGCCTGGGGTAGATGACTACATCCACTTCCTCAATAACAAAACAGCCGAAAGTGTTTGTTGCTCCAATGTAATAGATGCCGGAGATTGTAACCGAATCCGGATTGTTCAGCGGCTGGGTTGCCTCTTCGTCAAGCCAGTAACTGAATTGTAGGTCAGAATCAGAACCTGCAGTTATGGCTGCACCGGTCAAATCGATGGCTTCCGGCTCACATACGGGGTCGGGGTTTGTGATGACCAGAAGCGGCTCTTCGTGAATGATTACGTTTACTTCTTTAACTTCGAAACAGCCGCCTGCGTTTTCTGCCCTGACAAAATAAATGCCTGCAATGGCAACAGAGTCGGGGTTAGTTAAAGGTTGGGTGGCTTCATCATCGAGCCAGTAGGTCAGCATGATGTCAGTATCCGAACCGGCAGTAACCGCTGGATCAGTCAAGTCTATTGTTTCAGGCTCACATACCGGGTCCGGGTCTGTAATAACCAGAATAGGTTTGCTGTTTCTGATTACATTCACGGGTTCAATTACGAAGCAGCCGAAGCTGTTCACTGCTCTTATATAATAGGTGCCGCTGATGGTAACAGAATCCGGATTAGTCAGCGTTTGGGTGGCATCTTCATCCAGCCAGTAAGTCAGCAAAATGTCAGTATCCGAACCGGCCGTTACCGCTGCATCGGTCAAATCAATTGCTTCCGGTTCGCAAACAGGTTCGGGATCGGTGATAACCAGAAGCGGTTTTTTATTCACCGTAATAACCACCCTGTCGGTAGCTTCGCAACCATATTGATTGGTAACGGTGTAAGTAAGCACATAAACACCGGGAGGGGCATTTTCACTGAAAACGGGGTCAACAATGTCTGTGGCATTCAGCCAGTCAGTTTCTTCAGCCTCGCCCGACCATTCGTGTTTAAAACTAAGTTCGCTGTTGTCCGTTGGATTTCCGTTCAACTGAATGGCCGTGCCTTCGCAAACTTCGGCGAAGAAAGGTGAAATTTCTGCAAATATTTCTATGAAGGTTATGTCTATGGTTGATACTGCCGGTTCGCAGGAACCCGCATTGCCCAATCCCATGGCAGTGAGTGAAAGGGTCACATTTCCGGCAGCCAAATCACCCTCCCCGGGGAAATACGTGGGGCGCCTTCTATTTGGATCATTGAATGTTCCGTCACCAAAAGTAACCCATATCAACTCTGAATAGTTGGCTGCTGTGGCCTCTTCCAGGAAAATATTATCGGTAGCACAAGCCACAATGGGATTACCCGCAAAAGCCTCCGGATCAGGAACAACTTCCACCTCGCCCAGTTCGTGATTAATGCAACCAAACGAACTGGTTTGTTCCACCGACAAATAATACATTCCGGTATCCACCGCCCAGGGGATGATTATTTCACTGCCCCAGATGGGGTTGCCAAAGCTGTCGGTGCCGGTAAAATCGGTCCCGGTTTCATTGGCCAGTTCAATCTGAACGCTGTCGGCATCGTGCAGCTTCCATATCCAGGTGGAGCCTTCTTCTCCGTCAATCCGGTAAGTGCGCTCAGCATCCTGACATACAATATCAATGACATAGCTCTCCTGCGCCACTGCCTGTGCAGCAACCAGAAGGAGTGTCAATAATATGTATGTCAGTCTTTTCATCTAATTGTCACTGGTCATTTGTCATTGGTCATTGGTCACTTGTCATTTGTAATTATCTTTTTACTAATCATTTTTCACTATTTACTTCTTACTGTTTCCTGAGACTGAAAACTGAGACTGTCCACTCTCCTGTCACCGGTCATTTGTAATTATCTTTTTATTATTCATTTTTCACCATTTACTTCTTACTGTTTCCTGAGACTGAAAACTGAGACTGTCCACTCTCCTGTCTTCCCGCTTCCATCTTCCAACTTCGTGCTTCCAACTTCCGTCTTCGGTCTTCCGTCTTCCCGCTTTCTCTCTCAAAATTATCAGTTCTCTCCATACTTTACTCATCTTTTAAATAAATTCTTGTATTCACAGGCGTTGGATGAATAACCACTCCAATTTTCTGTGGCACCGTGTAGGTTTTTACGGTACACTCGTCGGTTACTTCCATTACCCAGAAGTCAGTTGTTCCCGGTTCAAGCATGGGAATGGGTGCAAAATAGATTTCGTCGGTAATCCCGTTCAGGTTAACCACCGCACTGCCGTCTCCGTAAGTGTAGGTTACATCCCACGGGCCCCGGCCTGTAAGGATTATCCTGATTTCAGCCGGATCGCCGTAGCAGAATTCATCTGCTTCCAGTTGCGCATCCAGCGTTGATTCTTCCACATCAATAAGGAATACCAGCAGGTTGTTGGTACATCCCACCTCGTCCCAAACCATTACACGCAGGAAGTAGCGGCCTGCCTCAAGGAAATTAACCCTCACTGTTGAGCCCTGGTACATTCCGTTTTCAAAATAGGGGGTTGGGTCCACATTGCCGTGGTTAGTGGCAAAGTTTACGGTATCCCAGTCCATTTCGGTGTACAGGTGCCAGGTATAGCGGTCGCCCGGCATATTCACCACGCTGAACTCATACGAGTCGCACTGATCTACAATAATATGCTGCACCGGTTTCTGGGCTACGGCAGAAGCCACAGCCAGAACCGCCAGGAGGATTCCCGGAATTCGTCGCATGATATGGTAAATCAGTTGTTTCATTGTAAGCCCCCTCTAACTCTCCGCCAATTGGCGGAAGAAAAAAGAGAATTGTATTTTAATTAATTGTTCATCATCTTTTATTAGTTACAAACTTTAAGTTGTAAGTAGAATAAGAAACCGCATAGTACCCCGAGGTGCATAGCACCAGAATCTTCCTTCCTGATTCGTTATTCATTATTCTATATTCTTCCTTCATCATTGGATATTGCTTATTCATTATTCTAAATTTCCTTTCGTCTTCGGTCTTCCGTCTTCCGACTTCCTGATTTTACATTCCATTTTCCCGTTTAATGTTTTGGTGCGCTGCACCTTCATCCAAAATAGATAATATCTCATACTACAAAGGTTTTGCGGCGCTGCCGCTGGTCTTCTTCCAACTTCTGTCTTCCGTCTTCCGTCTTCCAACTTCCAACTTCCAACTTCCGTCTTCCGTCTTCCGTCTTCCAACTTCCAACTTCCAACTTCCGTCTTCCAACTTCCAACTTCCTTATTTTACATTTCATATTTCCGTTTAATGTTTCGGTGCGCTGCACCTTCATCCAAAATAGATTACATCTAATACTACAAAGGTTTCGCGGCGCTGCCGCTGGTCTTCTTCCAACTTCTGTCTTCCGTCTTCCGTCTTCCAACTTCCAACTTCCGTCTTCCAACTTCCAACTTCCAACTTCCTAATTTTACATTCCATTTTCCCGTTTAATGTTTCGGTGCGCTGCACCTTCATCCAAAATAGATAATATCTCATACTACAAAGGTTTTGCGGCGCTGCCGCTGGTCTTCTTCCAACTTCGGTCTTCGGTCTTCCGTCTTCCGTCTTCCGCCTTCCGTCTTCCGACTTCCTGATTTTACATTCCATATTCCCGGTTAATGTTTCGGTGCGCTGCACCTTCATCCAAAATAGATAATATCTCATACTACAAAGGTTTTGCGGCGCTGCCGCTGGTCTTCTTCCAACTTCCGTCTTCGGTCTTCCGTCTTCCATCTTCGTGCTTCCAACTTCCAACTTCTCCGCATACCTTTCCCATTCCGGTGGAATTACCGGTCGTTTTTCCGCTGTTTTTCGGCTTCCCAAACCCGTGCTGAAACCTGCGCGGACCGCGGTTCCGTGGCGGTTGTGCAAATTCTCCCGGTTACTTTCGGGATTGTCGCGAAAAACGTTATCTGTATCGTCTCTGGCGCGTTCCACCCGGGTGCCGCTCTGGCAAACTTTTTCAGGCGGTTGACCGGCCGGTTCCCTGGCTTTGTTCCAGGTTTTTAAACCCTGAAGGTTTGGACTGCCATACAGATTATCTATTGCCGTCTGCTTTTCTTCCATTGCCGTCTGCTTTAGCTGACGGGGCAAAGTTGAGCAGTGCAATTCTTCCGGCTTTAGCCTCATAGGTAAATGTGGCTGAAGCCCTGCAAAGATGAAAGCATCCTTTTTCCGTTGGTTAAAACCAACGGCAATACCAGCGGCACTGCCACTAACCAAACCTTTCCCATCCCCGAAAGGATGTTTCCTATCCCCGAGGGAATCATTCCGATCCCAAAGGGAATTATTCCTGTTACCGAGGGAATCGTTCCAATCCCCAAGGGAATCATTCCTGTTACCAGGGGAATCGTTCCTGTTACCGAGGGAATCGTTCCTGTTACCGAGGGAATCATTATGATCCCAAAGGGAATCGTTCCTGTTACCGAGGGAATCATTATGATCCCAAAGGGAATCGTTCCTGTTACCGAGGGGATATTTCCTATCCCCGAAGGAATATTTCCTA
>NZ_JAWLCI010000059.1:0-29595 GCF_041687215.1 Mariniphaga sp. | reverse complement strand
ATCGCTTGCTCAGGCAACTAAAGGAACGCCACATAAAACGGCAATACGACATAGGCCTCTGTTATTCAAAACAATAAATGTGTCAAAGTAGAACTAAATAAATTGCGTTTAATTTGCAGCCGATTTTAAAAAATAGAAACAAAAAAACTTTTCATAGAAATATACGGTTGCCAGATGAATGTGGCCGACAGCGAAGTGGTGGCAGCCATTATGCAGGAATGAAAATACAATTTGGCGCAAACTGCGGAAGAGGCCAATACGATTTTTCTGAATACCTGTTAGGTGCGCGACAATGCCGAACAAAAAATTTGGGGAAAGCTGAATTTTTACCAGAATATAATAAAGAAAAATTAAAACCTGGTGATTGGAATACTGAGTTGCATAGCCGAGCGTGTGGATGAAGAGTTTCTTGAAAAAGGTAAAGGCGATTTGGTTGCTGGTGGAAGGTATTTCCAAGAAATCGGGGCAGATGTTTTAACTCAACTTTCTTTTTTTCTCATTGCCAACCTTATCCTGTTCCTGAAATGATTTTAAAATGGCATGTGCAGCCAGTGGAGCAGTCAGGTAAATAAAAAAAACCACAAACAAACTTTTAATATAAACCATTGGGGTGTTAAAATAAATTGAGACTCCAATCAGAATTAAAAAAATTCCAAATGAAGGTGCTTTGGTAGCTGCATGAAGCCTGCTGTACAAATCTTTTAAACGAATTAAACCAATGGATGCAATTAAAATGAAAAAAGATCCTGACAATAATAGTATTGAAATAATTATTCTATCCATATCTGTGTTTTAAATAGGTTGAAACTGCAACGGTACCAATAAACGAAATCAGCGAAATAATAACCGCCAAATCAAGGTAAATTTCCTTTTCAATTAATACACTATACACTACTATAAACCCCATTACCACAATTGCAATTACATCCATGGCAGCAATTCTGTCGTTAATTGACGGCCCCTTTAAAAGGCGTATAAAAGCCAACACCAGGGCAGCCAGCAAAAACGAAAATGTAATAATTAAAACAACAATTGAAATACTGTATTCCATAATTTAACCTGTTATCCGTTTTATTTTTTCCTGCATTTTAAAAAACTCGTTCAACATTATTTCATCAGTTTTATAATACAAAACATGCACCTGCACTGTTTTTTTATCTTTACTTATATCCATGCTCATAGTACCAGGCGTCATTGAAAGTAAATTACTGAAAAGCAATAAACCGAAATCAGTGTCCAGTTTTACAGGTATCTCCATAAAAGCCGGTTTCATGCGCATTCTGGGTGTTAAAATATCCCAGGCAATATATAAATTGGCTTTGGCCAGGTTATACAGGTAATAAACTATAAATTCAAGCGTGAAATAAAACTTCTTTAAAATTTTCATGGATTTACCCCTTTTAAAACCGTTTCTATATATAAATCAGGATTAATAAGTTGATTGGCAGCTTCCATGGTATAGCCAAAAACATACATGGCAAAAATACCCATTAAAATACTAACAGCACCCAGCAATACAGAAGGAAAATATTCAGCAAAGCCAAAAGAAATGCTTTTACTTTGATTCCCGTTGCCGGGCTGTTTTTTTAAAAAAGCTTCGTTCCAAATTTTTATCATGGAATAAAGCGTCAGCATTCCGGTAAGGATGGCCACGGCAGTAATAACGTAATTTCCGTTTTCAATACCGGCTTTAATAAGGATGAATTTGGCGAAGAAACCTGAAATGGGTGGAACACCGGCCAGGGCAAAAGCAGGAATTACAAAAAGAATTGCCAGAAAAGGACTCTCCTTAAATAATCCGCCAATTTCCTTTAGCTCAAAAGTACCACGGGCTTTGTTTATCATTCCTGAAACCAGAAAAGTATTTGTTTTTGCAATCATGTTGTGTAAGGTAAAAAATACCGCCCCGGCAATAGCAAGTGGGGTAAAAATACCCAATCCCATTATCATGTAACCAATCTGGCTGATTATGTGATAGGAAAGAATACGCCGGGTTTCGTAATGCGCTGCTGCTGCCAAACCTCCGGCAACCATCGTAAAACCTGCAATTACCAGTAACATCTGGTGCCAGAATTGAGGATCGTGCACAAAAAACAGGGTAAAAAACCGGATGAACGTGTACACACCAACTTTGGTTAGCAATCCTGCAAAAAGCGAAGAAATAGTAATGTTGGGTGTGTGGTACGATGCAGGCAACCAAAAATAGAGCGGAAATACAGCAGCTTTAATCCCGAAAGCCACAAAAAATAAAACAGCGGAGGTATTCATTAGAATGGCCTGATCGTCGTTTTTAAGTATTTGTGCCAGATGTGCCATATTTAGCGTACCTGTTTTTCCGTAAAGTAGTCCTACACCTGCCAAAAAAAGAAGCGAACCAACCAAATTGAGTGCAAGGTATTTTATCCCTCCTTCGAGCTGTTCTTTTGAACGTCCCATGGTTATGAGCACAAAGGACGACATTAACATCACCTCAAACCATACAAACAAATTAAACACATCACCGGTTACAAAAGCGCCGTTCATTCCCATAGCCAGCCCGAAAAAGAAAATAAAAAAGCGATTGATTTTTATAGAATCAGGCAAAAAATTAAGCGCATAAACTGATATGGCAAAAAGAATAATTGCTGCAACAATAAGCATAAGGGCACTTAAATAATCAACCACAAGGGTAATTCCGAACGGTGCTTCCCAGCCTCCCATTTGCAGGGCCAATACGCCGTGTTTCTGCACAAGTAAAAACAGTGCCAAAGAAATCAGTACCAGCAATCCGGAAGCAACCGGCCCCAGCCAGCGGGCAAGTTTGTCAGACCGGCAAACAAGCATGCCGATAATGAGCACAAACGGAATTAATATAGGAAGCGCAACAAGTGTTATCATCAATCATCGGTTTTTTTCAACTGATCAAGATCATCAGTGCCGGTTAATTCAAAAAATTTATATTTAAGTGCAAGTGTAAAAACCACAATTCCCAACCCAATTACAATTGCAGTCAGCACCAGTGCCTGAGGCAACGGATCGGCCATTATTTCTGTATTTACTTTTTTGCCGTCAACAAAAACCGGACTCCCGGAAACCAAGCCGGCCGAGAGAAACACCAGCAAATTGGTTGCATTGCTCATGAAAATCAACCCAATAATAAACTTAAGTATGCTGCGCCGGAGCATCAGATAAACTCCGGCTGTGTATAAAATTCCTACTACTATGGCTAAAAGTATTTCCATTATCTTTTTTGTGTTAAAGAAAAAACAAACATTAATGTCACTCCAATTACGGTAAAAAACACGCCTATGTCAAACAGGAAGGGTGATCCAAGTTTTAATTCGCCTAAAAGCGGAAGTGGTATTTTTAACCAAACGCCTGTCATAAGAGTTTTCCCCAAAAACAATGAGGGCAAAAAGCTTAGTAAAATGATAAATAATCCTCCAGCAATCAACCATTCGGGAATATTTTGCAAACGTTCTTTAACCTGAAACGTATCAAAAGCAAATCCTCTGTAAACTACAGCCAAACCGGCCATTAATCCGCCAATAAAACCGCCGCCCGGGTCGTTATGCCCTCTGAGAAGTGCCAGTACGGCAAATGTTAAAAGCAACCATCTCAGGTATTTTGCTGCCAGTTGTAAAATTACTGAATTCATAATTTTTTGTTTTTTGTTTGCAGAAGAAGAAAAACCCCGGTGGCCGCTATAGTAAGCACTGTAACTTCTCCAAGGGTATCCAATGCTCTGAAATCAACCAAAATCACATTCACAACATTTTCGCCAAAAGCTTTGGTGTAACTGTTTTCAATAAAAAAATCGGAAATGGTTGGATTCAGATTAACATTCACTGCTTTTATTGCCAGAATAGTCATCACCGCTCCAAAACTTAGTGCAATAATAAAATCACGAATCCTGGTTCGCCTCGAAGATAATACGGCAAAACGCGGCAGTTTCTGTAAAATAGCCATAAACATAACCACTGTAAGTGTTTCTACAATTATTTGTGTAATGGCCAAATCGATAGCGCTGTAGTACATAAAAATAAGCGAGATACCATAACCTGCCACTCCCATTGAAATAATAGTCACTATACGGGACATTGACACGGCACTTGTTATGGCTGCGGCCAAAATAACTACCGCCAAACCCGAAATGTAAAAAGGTTTAAGGGAAAAAGGAACACCAAAATTCCATGACTGGTTTACAAACACTTGAAACCACAGCAATAATGAAGTAAAAACAATAATGGTTAAAATGTAATAGCGATGATATCCATGCTGAACTGTTTTTGTTTTAAATTGAGCCACTTTCACAAATTTATCCATCACCCAGGCAAAAACCTCATCCATTTCAATAGAAAAAACCACGCTGTTTACTTTGCGCCAGACATCAAGTAACTTTTTCTTTTTTAACATGGCCCAGTAGAGCGCCAACCCAAGTACAATGGTTAGAAGGCTTAAATAGAAAACCTGGTTAAAACCGTGCCACAACTTCAACTTAACGTCAATTATTTCGCTGGAAACCACGCCCAGTGCCGGTTTTATAACGGCGGTTCCCAGGTTACCGGGGAATAATCCTAAAACAAGACTAAGCAACACTAGTATTCCGGGGCCAATTAAAAAAGCTGCACCTTTTTCGTCTGGTTTTTTCTCGTATGTATTTGGTTTTCCAAGAAACACTTTACGGGCAAAAAACAGCGAAACGGCTACCATAAATACATTGGAAGTTACACCTAAAGTTAAAACCAGCGATGCAATTCCGGGAGACTGTACTTTGGCCTCATAAATCAACTCCTTACCTAAAAATCCGAGCAACGGCGGCAAACCGGCCATCGAAAGCAGGGCAAGCAGGGCAATAATAAATGTGAATGGCATGTACTTTACCAGACCGCCAAGCTTTGAAAGTTCTCTGGTTCCCGTTTTCTTTTCAATTAAACCCGCTACCATAAAAAGGGTGGCTTTGTAAAAAGCATGAATGAACAGAAACAGCATGGCTGCTTTTATAGATTCACTGGTATTGATTCCCAGAAGCAGCACCAGTACTCCAAGTGCATTAATGGTTGTATAGGCCAGAATTCCTTTTAAATCGGTTTGCGTAATGGCAAAATAAGAACCAGTGAGCATGGTAAGGACACCAACAAGCGAAATAATATATATCCACTCGTTTGTTCCACTCAACACAGGACTTAATCTGGCAAGCAGAAAAATACCCGCTTTTACCATGGTGGCAGAATGGAGGTACGAACTTACCGGAGCAGGCGCCTGCATGGCCCCGGGCAGCCAAAAATGAAAAGGAAATTGTGCCGATTTGGTAAAAACCCCAACCAGTATCAGCAATAACCCCGGAAGGTATAAATTACTCTGTTTTATGGTTTCAGCTCCGTTTATCCAGTCGTGAAGCGAATAACTGTCAACAACACTGCCCAAAAGAACAATGCCCGCCAACATGGCAAGTCCACCAAAACCGGTAATGTATAACGACTGGAAAGCTGCTTTGCGGGAAGATTCTTTTTCGTGAAAAAAACTGATTAAAAAATAGGATAAAAAACTGGTTAATTCCCAGAAAATAAACAACTGAATCAGGTTAGCCGACAAAACCAAACCAAGCATGGCAGCACTGAAAAGCATGAGGTACAGGTAAAACTTATCGGTGCCGGTATAACTTTTCATATAGGCTCTTGCATACAAAAAGATAAGAGCGCCAATTCCAGTAACCAACAATGCGAATACCATGGTCAGCCCATCGAGCAAAAATTCAAAGTTCAGGCCTAAAGCCGGAATCCACTCAAAAACGAGGTGTTTTGCTTTTGCGGTTGTAATTTCCGGAATCCTGACAGCGAAATAGACAAATGCACCTGCCTGCACTGCACTTAACACAAGAGGTTTCCAATTTTTCATCCGGTTTGGTATGAAAAAAATTACCAAAGATGCAATCAGAAAGATAATTAGAATAAAGTGCATTTAACAGCTATTTTTTAATTATAACGCCAATCGGATCAACCAAAGCTTTAAAAAAAGGTGCAAAATCCAGGTTGTTCGAAACAGAAGTGATACTTAAAATGGAAACTTTAGACAAATTCATAATGTGGTGTGCAAAAGCGCCAATATAATTATCGTAGGTATATCCTTCCTGGTGAGTCATTAACAGAATCATGCCTGCATCAACATTTTCGGCATACTCCAAAACTCTTTTAAAAGGAGGAATTTCAGATCGTTTGTAAAGTTTCATTTTACATTTAACTCCCTTCTGCTCAAGTACATCTTTGGCCTCTTTTAACTTTTTGTAAATACGGCTTTCTTTCTTTTCAATACCGCCTGCCAAAACAGAAACCAAATGAATTACAGCATTATATTCCAATCCATAATACAAAGCTGCAGATAGTTGTTCACTTGTTTTTTTGGTTAAATCCAATGGAACAACAATATGATCCTTCATTCTGGAAATATCGCCTTTCAGGGTCAGCACCGGCACTTTCGATTTTAAGGTGACATGATATACTGTTGTTCCGAGTTCATCTTCCGGATTTCCGCACTGATGATTCTCACCTAATATTACCATGTTGGCACCCCATTCTTCGGATAGGCTCAATATTTTTTCATAAGGCTTTCCACTTTCCACCCTTGTACCAACAACAATTTCCGGTATTTTATTTTTCAAAGCTCCTGCCAATTCAATCAGTTTTTCTTTGGCCTGCCCGGTAATTTTTACCAGATTTTCACTATCAGAAAAAAACTGAGCTAACAAACCGGGTGTGTAAATAACGTTTAACAAAAGTATCTCGGCATTAACTTTTCGGGCCAAAGCACCCGCATAGTTCACAGCCTGAGCCGAAGGTTCATTAAAATCAACAGGTACAAGAATTTTTTTTATGGTATGTTCCATCGTATGTTTCAATAATGTTTAATCAAATTTTCAAATTTCAGAACAACTCTCACATGGAAATAGTTTGCTTTTAAAGCATAATTTTCGAAGGTAAATAAAAAAAGAAAAAGGTTAATATATATCTAACCATTTTCATTAATTTGCATAAATATTAAACAATTGTTTATTGAATTGCCAATGGGAAAGTTAGTAAATGAATTCAGGGAATACCGTTCAAAAATGAATGAAAAAATTCTGAGCAGTGAAAATAAAGTAATGAAACGGATTTACAGTATTGACACACTCACATACCAGGATGGAGCGCTGAGCGGAAAAGTAAAGGAAATGCTTGGACTCGCCACTTCAATGGTTTTGCGTTGCGACGACTGCATAAAATACCACCTGGAAAAGTGTTTTGAACATGGGGTCACAACCAATGAAGTTTTTGAAATTTTTTCGGTAGCCAACGTTGTAGGCGGAACCATTGTTATACCGCACACGCGAAGAGCTTTGGAATACTGGGAAGAATTAAATGAAGGACTAGAATAAAACTTTTGTGCTTTCAATTGTTATATAGAAAACAACTTTCAATATTATGAGTAAAATATTTGCCATTTCCTCAGCGGGAAAAACTGAAAAATCATTTCTCGACCTGCGTTTCGGGAAGTGTGAAAATGTAGTTCTTTACAGCCCGGAAACCGGAATGACCAACATTCTGGAAAACCCATATAAAAACACAGAACACAGTGGTGTTCAGTTGGTTAATTTCCTGAAAAAGGAAGGCGTTTCAACCATTATTACAGGTGAAGTTGGACCAATGGTAAGCAAACAGCTTGAAAAAGAAAAACTGCAACTGGTACTTCTTCATGAAGAAAAAATTAAAATTGAAGAAATAATTGAACGCCTCAAGAAATAATTCAATTTCAATACAACCCTGAATTTACAAACGGAATCAGCGCGAGAATTATGGCTTGCCTGTAAAGTTCGGTTCGGTCAATCTGGTTATGGGTCAGTAATCCTACCGCCCCGTTTTTCTGCTTTGAATTCGATTCCCGGAAAATCAAATCGTTTGCTGCGCCCAGTTCAAGTCCTCCGGCAACCAGATGCCCCACTTTTTTGGGCAGCATAAAAGTGGCAGTTCGCGCTTCGCCCTTTTTCCCTGCTCCGTAAATCACAATCCAGGCAAAAGCAGCCAGGCCGTTTTCTTCCGCCTGAACGCCTCCTTCAATCCCAACCCAAAAATCGGCATCGTGAATTTTTTTGCGGGCTTCGGTTGCCCGGTTCCTTGCACCAAGTAAAGTTTCCCTGTCGGTTAGCGGTTGGTCTGAAACACCAGAACCTGTAACAACACTCTCCAACTCAATATCGGGGTAAAATGCTTTAAATCCTTTTTCCACAGCGTTTAATTTCACCGGATTTCCAGATGCAACTACAATCTTCATATTTTGATTTTTATCTTCACAAACCGGCAACTTAATCCAATTTTTGTTGTTCTTTATTCTTTTAAGCCGGAATTGTTATTTTCGTCGGATAAAATTGAAAAATGTTAGTCAGAAAAGCAAAATCAGAAGACCTGAATTCTATTCTGAAGTTTCAACTGGCCATGGCCAGAGAAACGGAAGGAATTGATTTAGAGCAATCAACAGTTGAAAAAGGCGTAGCCGCAGTTTTAAAAGATTCAACCAAAGGAAACTATTATGTAGCCGAAAAAAACGGGAAAGTGATTGGTTCACTGCTTACCACATTTGAGTGGAGCGATTGGCGCAATGGAACCGTTTTGTGGATTCAGTCGGTTTACGTGGTGCCCGAATTCAGGAGAAAAGGAGTTTACAGTAAACTTTACGGGCATGTAAAAAATCTGGTGCTGGAAAATGATGATTTAAAAGGAATCAGGTTATATGCCGACAAATCGAACGAAGGAGCACACAAAGTTTACCAAAAACTGGGCATGACCCCCGATCATTACGTAACTTTTGAATGGTTAAAATAAACTGAATTTTGAATACGGGCCTGTATAAATTAATTGAGGAAGGCGAGCACCAGCAGCAGGATTTTAAATTCTGCATAAACGACTCGAAAAAGATTGCAAAATCGCTGGTGGCCTTTACCAATACCGATGGCGGACGGTTGCTCATTGGCGTAAAAGACAATGGCAAAGTGGTAGGCATCAGTACCGATGAAGAATATTACATGGTGGAAGCGGCTGCAAAAATTTACAGTAACCCGCCCGTTAATTTTATCACCAAACAATGGATTTCTGAAGGAAAAACAGTTTTGGAAATCTCTGTTCAGCCTAGTGAAAAAAAACCACATTTTGCAAAAGATGAAAGTGGAAAATGGCTGGCTTACATCCGCATTAAAGACGAAAATGTGCTGGCACACAACATTCAACTGGTGGTGTGGAAAAAACAAAAAAGTCCCAAAGGAATTCATTTTACCTATTCAGAAGATGAAAAATTTCTGATTGATTATCTGCAAAAAAATAAGGGAATTACCTTTTCAAAATTTATCCGGCTGGCCCATATTTCACGAAAAAAGGCAGAAGAAGTACTCAGCAATTTTGTAATTATGGATGTAATAAAAATGCAAACTTCGCGCGAAGGAACCGTTTTTGTGTTAAACTCTGATTTCGATAAAGCCAAGTTTGAAAGATTCAAATAATTGGATATTGCACTTTATTAACAAACTTTTTACAGTTTTTTATTCTTTTAAAAACTTCAAACCTGTTTTTCTGTTTATTTTTGAAAGTTCAATTAAAAAATTAATTAAAATGATTCAAAAAATATTAATTCTTGCAGCATTCCTGATTTCCGGATTAACTTCTGCAGCACAAAACGATTACCTTGAATCCGACGCAGAGGATGTTGAAAAAACGTACATTGGGGGTGAATCCTACGAAGTAAAAACCTTTTCACAAAATTTTAAAGCAAAAAAGCCGAAAAATGTTATTTTGTTTATTGTTGACGGAATGAGTCTGCCACACCTTCATGCAGGGCTAACTGCAAATAAAGGCAGTCTTTTTCTTACAAATTTCAAATATATGGGATTGGCAACAACACATTCAGCCAACAAATACATCACTGATTCAGCAGCAGGAGGGACAGCTCTTTCAACCGGCCAGAAAACAACCAACGGCGCCATTGGTGTGGACGTTAATAAGAAACCGATAAAAACCATTCTTGAAGAAGCCGAAGAAAAAGGGCTGGCTACCGGTTTGGTTTCCACGTCGTCGATTACCCACGCCACACCGGCTTCGTTCATTGCCCACCAGGAAAGCCGGAACATGTATGAAGAAATTGCCGCCGATTTCCTGAAAACCGACATCGATGTTTTTATTGGCGGTGGATACAAACATTTTACCGAACGAAAAGACGGGCGCAACCTCGTTGAAGAACTCACTCAAAAAAATTACCGGGTGGAACAGGATATTAACACGATTAAAAACATTAAAAACGGTAAACTGGCCGGACTGACTGCTTCCGAACACAACGGACGCATGGACGAACGTGGTGATATGCTGCCAGTTGCCACCAGCACCGCCATTAATATTTTAAGCAACAACAAAAAAGGTTTCTTTATGATGGTGGAAGGCTCGCAGGTTGACTGGGGAGGCCATGCAGGAAGTACCATTTATGTGGTGGAAGATATGCTCGATACCGACCGCGCGGTGGGAAAAGCCCTTGAATTTGCTGCTCAAAACAAGCAAACACTTGTTGTAGTTACCTCCGACCACGAAACCGGAGGAATGACTATTCTGGAAGGCAATTACGAAACGGGCATGGTAAAGGGTGAATTTACTACCGGCGGCCACACCGGAATTATGGTTCCTGTTATGGCTTACGGACCAGGAGCAGAACAATTTACAGGATTTATGGATAATACAGACATTCCAAAAAAAATAAGGAAACTGTTAATTGGAAATTAATCTCAGGATATTTGATAGATAAAGGCCGGAACGATGGTTTGACATTTGATTCCGGCTTTTTTATTGTTTTTCCCGTTTGTTTTTCTATTTTCGGGCATACTTTAAATCGAATAGTATGAAAGAAGCGTTGGAAGTTCTCGACCATGTCCGGTTAAATTTTTCCCCATCAGGCTTACTGGCTTTGAACATTGTAATTGCTTTTGTGATGTTCGGTGTGGCACTCGATATCAAGCTGCAGCATTTTAAGGATGTGATTATGAAGCCGAAATCGGCTGTAATAGGTGTAATTTCGCAGTTCATTTTGCTTCCGCTGGTCACCTTCGGATTTATTTTAATACTTAACCCAACGCCTACAGTTGCCCTCGGTATGATATTGATTGCTTCGTGCCCGGGCGGAAATATTTCCAATTTTATGAGTGCCATGGCCAAAGGAAATGTTGCCTTATCGGTAAGTTTAACTGCAATTGCCACCCTGGCCGCAACGTTTATGACGCCGTTGAATTTTGCCATTTGGGGAAAATTGTACCTGAAATATTACAATGCTGCCGGCGCCGGTACTTACCTGGTTCCAATAGAAATTGACTTTTTACAAATGGTGCAAACAGTGGTTATTTTGCTGGGTATTCCGGTTGTTCTGGGATTACTTTTTTCACAATACTTTCCCCGGATAACTGAAAAAGTTAAAAAACCCATCCGGCAAATTTCAATCATCGTTTTCATTGCCTATGTAATTATTTTGCTATCAGCCAATTTTAACAATTTTATGCGATATGTGCATGTAGTATTTTTCATTGTACTCATCCACAATGCCCTGGCGCTGGGAACCGGATTTACCATGGGTTCAATTATGCGGTTGCCACGGATTGATCGCCGTACCATTTCCCTTGAAACCGGCATTCAAAATTCAGGATTGGCGCTGGTGCTCATGTTCAATCCTAAAATTTTTCCTCCTGAGCTGGAGCTGGGAGGAATGACCGTAATTGCTGCCTGGTGGGGCGTTTGGCACATCATCAGCGGGCTCACCATTGCCGGGTTGTGGGCTAAAAAACCGTTATACGAACCTGCGGTGAGATGAAATACGAGAAGTGGTCGCTGGGGTACTGGTTTCTGAAACAGTACATTAAATTTGCCGATTGGCTGATTCACAAAAAAACCATCATTACCGGCAAAGAAAAGATTCCGGATAATAAACCTATTGTTTTTGCGCCTAACCACCAAAATGCACTGAGCGATCCTCTGGCTGTTCTGCTTTACACACGTTTTCAGCCGGTTTGGCTGGCTCGGGCCGATATTTTCGGAAAATCGAAAGCAGTGGATTCCATCCTGAAATTCATGAAAATTATGCCGGTTTACCGACTACGCGACGGTAAAGAAAACCTGGAAAAAAACGAGCAAACCTTTTCCGATTCCATAAAAGTGCTGAAACATAATTTCGCGCTGGCTCTGTTTCCCGAGGCCGCCCATTCGGCCAAACGGCAAATGCTGGTGCATAAAAAAGCCGTGCCGCGCATTGTTTTTATGGCCGAAGAAAAAACCAACAATCAACTGGACATTCAAATTATTCCCACAGGAATTTATTACAGTCACTATTGGAAATTCAATCGAACAGTGATTGTCAATTTTGGTGAACCCATCCCGGTAAAGGATTTTCTTAACACCTATTCCGGAAACCCAAATGCCGCGGTAATTGCTTTGAAAAACAAAATTTTCGATGCTATTCTACCTCTTATTATTGACATTAACAGCAAAAAATATTACGAAGAATTTGAATTGATTCGGAAAATTTATGGCAGGCATTTTCTGAACCGGCAGAACCTAAAATACTCTGTTCTGAACCTTTTTCAATCCGACCAAAAGCTTACTGTTAGTTTGGATAAACTGGAGACAACCCAACCTGATGAAACACAAAAAATTGCAGAACAAGCAAAGAATTACATTCAACTTTTAAACAAGCTGAAACTCAGAAACTGGCTGGTTGAAAAAAACCGAAACCATGCCGGAATGATTTTGCTGCATTCAATTGTTTTGTTGGCAAGCTTGCCACTATTTTTGTTCGGCTTCATTTTCAACGCTATCCCGTTTTTTCTTATCGACAGGATTATTCGAAAAAAGGTGAAAGACAAATCGTTTTGGAGCACTTTTTTCCTTGTAGCCGGAATAATTTTATTCCCACTTATTTACCTGCTCGAACTGCTTGCTGTTTCGTGGGTAATTCCCGGAATATGGTTAAAAATTGCTTTTCTGGTCAGTTTACCTCTTGCCGGCAAAGTTGCATTCAGGTGGTACATCTTACTTCGCAAAACCATGGGTCGCAGCCGTTTACTTTTGTTAAAATGGTTCAAAAAGGAAAGCTACAATCAGCTTATATCTAAAAAAGAAAATCTCTTTAACAAGCTTGACAAACTCATTTCCCTTTAAACTGTTAACTTTAAACCCGAAACTTGTTCAGTAAGCCCCGATTTTCAGAAGCGAAGAGAACTGAAAAACGTTGAGCAAACTAATCCCGCGTAGCGGAAAAACTTTAAACAACAGTGCCATGCCCGAAAAATTAAAAGACATTCTTTTCCCCCGCGAAAAAGTGCAATTGTTTGCTGATCTTCTGGTTGCAGCTTATCCCCAATTTGAAGCCGATAAATTTATTGAGTTGGTTTGCAACGATAAATGGCCTGAACGGGAATTGAAAGAAAAAATGAGGCACACCACCCAATGTCTCCACCAATTTTTACCCGACGATTTTTCACTGGCGGTTGATATTTTGAAGTCGATTGTTGCGAAAGTGGAAGGATTTGAGGCCATTGTTCTGCCCGATTATGTGGAGGTTTACGGCCAGGAGCACTGGGACATTTCCCTGCCGGCACTGGGCGAACTGACCAAATGCGGTTCATCGGAGTTTGCCATCCGCCCGTTTTTGAATAAAAATCTGAAAAAAACGATGGAGTACATGTATGAATGGGCGGAAGATGAAGATTACCGGGTTAGGCGATTCGCCAGCGAAGGCTGCCGGCCACGGTTGCCCTGGGGTGCAGGTGTTCCGACATTAAAAAAAGACCCTTCGCCCATTATTCCAATTCTTGAAAAACTAAAGGACGACCCGGAACTTTTTGTGCGAAAAAGCGTGGCCAACAGTTTGAATGACATATCGAAAAACCATCCCGAACTGGTACTTGACCTGTGTAAAAGATGGCAGGGAAAATCGGAAAACACCGACTGGATTATTAAACAGGGCTGCCGCTCATTATTGAAACAGGGAAACAAACAAGCCATGCTGCTCTTCGGTTTTGCCAATCCGGGAAAAATTCACGTTGAAAATCTGAAACTTTCCAATGATTCGCCAGCCATTGGCGATGAAATCATTTTTTCATTCGATTTGAAGGTAGAAAATTCCATGAAACAAAAAGTACGGCTGGAATATGTGGTGCACTACGTAAAATCATCGGGAAAAACTTCGCCTAAAGTATTCCAGATTTCAGAAACCGTTTTGAAAAAAGGTACCCATCGTATTAAAAAGAAACATTCGTTTGCCAACATGTCCACCCGTAAACATTATCGGGGAGAACACAAAATTGAAGTTGTGGTAAACGGGGAAGTGAAAGCAGAAGCGAAATTCAACCTGCTGCCGTAGAATTTGGAATCCCAAAAAACATTACCTCCCTCTTTTCGACCTTTTTTGCCTCGATTTGGTCCGTTTAAATTTATCTTCGAACGACTTTTTTGATTTGTCTTTTTTCTTCCGCTGATGAAATGCACCCTGGTAGGTGGGATCGTCAATTTTCCGCTGGCGGTCAATTTCCCGCAGTTGCAGTTGTCTTTCGTCAAAATCGTTTTCTACCACTTCCACTTCAGGAGGCAATTCCTGTGGTGTTATTTCCATCCGAATCAGTTCCTCAATCTTTTTCCAGTGCCATTCCTCCGATGGGTCGATGAGCGTTATAGCATCGCCGCGGTTACCGGCACGGGCAGTCCGGCCAATCCGGTGCACATAATCTTCGTAATTGGGCGGAACATCGAAATTGATTACATGAGTTACCAGGCTGGCATCCAATCCACGCGCCGAAACATCGGTGGTAATGAGAATGCGAACCTCGCCGTTTTTAAACGCCTGAATAGCATTTATCCGCGCGTTTTGTCCCTTATTGGAATGTAAAATCCGTTTTTCTCCCTCTACCTTTCTCTGAATCACCTTAAAAACGCCATCTGCGTGATCTTTGGTTTTCACAAAAATGATGATTCGGGAAAAATTTTCTTCATCTTTTAACAGGTATTTTATCAGGTTGAGTTTGGTGCGGTAGTTGGGCACTTTGTAGGCAACCTGGGTAACTTCCTGCACTGTGGTTGCAGATGGAGATACTTCCAGCTTTTCATAAAAATCGAGAAACTCCTCCGCAAGTTTTTCAACTGCTTCTGAAAAAGTGGCGGAAAACAACAGATTTTGCCTTTTGGTCGGAAGAATTTCGAAAAGTTTTCTCAACTGGGGTTGAAATCCCATATCGAGCATTCGGTCGGCCTCATCAATTACCAGGTATTTCACTTTTTTCAGCGAAAGAACTCCGGCCTGATACAAATCCATTAAACGTCCCGGTGTGGCAACCAGAACATCTATACCCGGCGTTACCAATTCGGCATGTTTGGTCCAGCCAATACCGCCAAAAACCGCTGCGTGCCGCAACTCCGACAAGGAAGTCAGCTCGGCCACATCCTCGCCTACCTGAATGGAAAGTTCGCGGGTGGGAACCAAAACCACCACGCGTGGATCGGTTCCTTCTGGTTTTTTTAGTTTGGAGAGCAACGGCAAAAGGTAAGCCGCAGTTTTTCCGGTACCTGTTTGGGCCACGCCCACCACATTGGCGCCCGAGTTAATTTTCGGAATCGCCTCCTGCTGAATGGGTGTGGGCTCTTTAAACCCTATGTCATCTAACGACTTCAGTATCGATTTGGCAATTTTAAGCTCTTCGAATGTTTTCTTCATGATGCAAAAATAGGAAATCCTGCCTGATTGTAATTCCAACTAATGTTGGGTTTAATTTTTATCTTTGGCCCGGAATTAAGAATATGCCAAATTTATATATAATAGCCGGATGCAACGGAGCAGGAAAAACCACGGCATCCTTCACCGTACTGCCTGAAATGCTCCATTGCGACATTTTTATTAACGCAGATGAAATTGCGCGCGGACTTTCTCCGTTTAAGCCGGAATTATCGTCGATTGAAGCTGGACGGCTAATGTTAAAAAAAATTAACGAATACATTCCGCTTCAAAAAGATTTTGCCTTTGAAACCACCTTGTCGTCACGTACATTTCGTAATACCATTTTGAAATCCAGAAAATCGGGATACGAAACCACGCTCCTGTTTTTTTGGCTGAATTCGGTGGAACTGGCCTATGAACGTGTTGAAAACCGTGTGCTTGAAGGAGGACATCATGTACCCAAACATATCATTGCACGACGGTATTATGCCGGTATAAAAAACCTTTTCGACATTTATATTCCGGTAAGCGATTACTGGATGATTTTCGATAATTCACAGAAAATGTCATCAGAGTTAATTGCTGAGGGAACGATAACGGAATCGAAGATTGTAAAAAATATTGCTAAATTTGACCGCTTAAAATCTTTAGTTGATGAAGAGAAAAAATAAAAATGAAATTCGAAAGAAAATTTTAAAGGGTCTTGAAATGTACCAGGAAAGACTCATTCAAACTAAAAAAGCAAGAAACCTGGAATTGGTTGTTTCCGACGACGAGGGAAGAGTTGTTCGCATTCCTGCACACGAACTCTAAATCACATAAACTAATTTATACACTTTCCAACCTTCAACAACATTTATTCATTCCATTTTTATAGAGCGGCATAGCGGTTCTTTAAAATGATTTGTTATTCCAATACCATTTTTTATTGTGGTTTCTTTCCGAAATTCGTTGCAAAGAGTATTGAAGACGACATATTTTGGTGAATAAACAATTGGAATTCCGGGGTCATGAAGTTTATTGAGATAATTGAACTATTTCAGTTTATACATCTTCCCAGGTAAAGCCAACAGCAGGTTTTTAAATTCCATATTTAGCAACAGCGCCGAAACTCTGCTGCCCGGCATTTTCAGTTCAGAAGAAATCTGGTCGATAAACAGTTCACCTTCATTTTTCAGTAATTCCATCACTTTTTCTTCATCAGGAGTTAAATCTATGAAAAGTGCGGATTGCACTACTTTTTCTTTTTCTGTGGTTTCCCAGCCCATAAAATATTCCAAATCGTCGATGCCCTGAATCAGACTGGCTCCATTGAGCCGGATGAGTTTGTTGCAGCCCCGCGAGTAAGTATCATCCACCCTGCCGGGAAAAGCAAAAACATCGCGGTTGTATGACGAGGCAATTTCGGCAGTGATAAGCGCACCACCTTTTTCGGCCGATTCGATAACAATGGTGGCATCGGCCAGACCGGCAATAATACGGTTCCGGCGAACAAAATTGGGCGGGTCTATTTTGGTTCCACTGGGAAAATCGGAAACCAATCCACCATTTTCCAGCATTTTCCGGGCAGTGTCGGCATGCAGCGACGGATAAATTTTATCCAGTCCGTGTCCCACCACGCCAACGGTTGCCACATTATTTTTCAGTGCCATTTTGTGGGCATGAATGTCAATTCCGTAAGCCAGTCCGCTCACCACCAACATAGAATGATTCCGTTCTGCAAAACCCTGAATCAGTTGTTCACAAATAGTTTTACCGTATTCCGTTGCATTCCTTGTTCCCACAATGCTTACAATGCGCTGCTCGTCGAGATTCATATTTCCTTTGGAATACATAATAATGGGTGCGTCAGGACAAGGTTTCAAGCGGCGCGGATAATGTTTGTCGGTATAAAACCGCACATCTATCTTGTATTTTTGAATGAATTCAAGCTCCTTTTCGGCTTTTTCGAAAACGCCGTTATTTTTAATGCGTTTGGCATTCACCTCGCCAATGCCCGGAATCTTTACCAATGATTTGAACGATTCGGAAAAAACCTTTTCGGCACTACCAGTATATGCAACCAGGTTTCTTGCCAGTACACCGCCAATGCCGGGCACCATGGAAAGTGCTATTTTATAAAACAATTCATTACGTGCCATTAGTCAAGGGGAAAAGTTAAACACCTAATATTTGCAATAATCTTTCCTGTAATAGTCTGCGCTCGTTTAACGAGAGAGCCGTTAAACTTACAGAAGGGTATTCGGCGACCCCCCTCCGGGTTTTAACAACCAGCGTTAAATCTGACAATTTTCCAAAAATGGAATTATCGAAATGTGCACTGTACAACATAGGTTGCGGAAATTCAATGGAATTGAAATTTGTTTTTCCAAAACGTACTGCCTTGTAATAGCGTAACACTACTTTCCCGTTGGCATCACTGAATTCAACAAACTGATAATCAATTACCTGAAAATAAAGGAACCAAAGGGTAAAAACCCCTACCATGGCAATACCGTAAATGGTGTAATCAAGCAGAAATAAAGCCAACGCAGCCACAGCAATAACAAGGCTTACAAGAAAAAAAAGACGTCGTAAATGAACAGCTTTTTGTTTATTTGAAATGGTCATTATCGTAATTTTTTGTAAAAATTTTTGGCCTCGCGGCATAAAAAAACCCTGAATACAAATTTATTGTAACTTTACCGCAATTTAACAGGTAACTATGGGAAATTCAAAAATTTACTCAAAAATAATTTACTCCAATTCTCCTGATGCTGAGTTAGCAGAATGGGTTACCGGTTACGAAAAAGGAAAAGTATTCCTGGTAACCGAGGAAAATGTAGATAGATTATGGCTGCCCGGATTAAACGAATTTCTTGAAAACCAATTCATTCGAAAACTAATTTTGCCCGCAGGTGAGCATAATAAAAAGCTGGAATCAGTTGCGCAAATCTGGGAATTTTTATCGCAAAACGGAGCTGACAGAAAATCGCTGTTAATTAACATTGGCGGAGGGATGTTAACCGATTTGGCCGGTTTTGCAGCTTCAACATTTAAACGTGGCATCGATTTTCTGAATGTCCCCACCACACTTCTTTCGCAAGTAGATGCATCGGTAGGCGGAAAAACCGGCATCAACTTTAATGGTTTGAAGAATGAAATAGGTGCGTTTAAAGACCCGGTTGCGGTAATTATTAACACTGAATTTTTGAAAACCATTGATCATCCGAATTTTCTCTCCGGATTTGCAGAAATGATTAAACACGGATTAATTAAAAACACCGACCATCTGGATGAACTGAAAGCCTTCGACCTTGAAAATATAAATTACAAAAGTCTGTTGCAAATCATTCAAAATTCGGTGAATATTAAGGAATACTATGTGATTAATGATCCTACAGAAAAAAACATTCGCAAAGGACTGAATTTTGGACATACAGCAGGACATGCCTTTGAAAGCCTGGCCATGGAGCAAAACCGCCCTGTATTGCACGGTTATGCTGTGGCCTGGGGAATGATTGCCGAATTGCACCTTTCGGTAAAAAATTGTGGTTTCAGCGAAACAGATTGCAATAGCTTAACACAATGGCTTCTAAGTATTTACGGAAAGTTTGGAATTGGAGAAAATGACTTTGAGCGGTTATTTGACCTGATGACACACGACAAGAAAAACGAATCGGGCCGTATAAATTTTACACTTCTTGCTGAACCAGGTAAAATAAAAATCAACCAGAACTGCGAAAAGGATTTGATTTATGAGGCGTTGAACTACTACAAAAGTTTATGATTGCTTTTTGGATTTTAGTGATTCCGTGCCATTGTGACTGTTTATTTTCGAATTCCGAAAACACCAAAACACGAATCTCTGCAAAAAAATATATCAGATATGCGTTTTCAGGTAAAAGCAAATCAACATACCATTATCGGGCGAATTAATCTTCCCGCCTCAAAAAGTATCAGCAACCGGGTACTGATTATAAACGCCTTGTGCTACAATCCGTATCCCGTAAAAAACCTCTCAGATTCGGATGATACCCGCGTTTTACACCAGGCACTTTTTTCCAATCAAAATAAATTCAACATTGGTCACGCAGGTACTGCCATGCGTTTTCTCACAGCTTTTCTTTCAAAAATTGTTGGAGAATGGGAAGTTACCGGCTCGGAGCGTATGAAACAACGCCCTATCGGAATTCTGGTAAATGCGTTGAACCAACTGGACGCCCGCATTGAATACCTGGAAAAGGAAGGTTTTCCTCCACTGAAAATTTTTGGTTCGCACCTGAAAGGCAAAACACTGGAACTGGACGGAAGCATTTCCAGCCAATACATTTCGGCACTGCTGATGATTGCTCCAACCATTGAAAATGGCCTGGTTTTAAAACTGAAAGGCGACATCACCTCGCGCTCATATATTGAACTGACGCTGAAACTGATGGCCCGGTTCGGAATTCAGTATAAATGGGAGTGCAACTCAATAACTGTACCCGAACAAAACTACCTGCCGGGCGAATTCACCGTTGAAGCCGACTGGTCGGGCGCTTCTTACTGGTACCAATTGCTGGCGCTGGCAGAAAAAGGGGAAGTGTTTTTGGAAAACCTGCAACTGGACAGTTTGCAAGGCGACGCAAATATTGCGACCTGGTTTGAACAGTTTGGCGTTTTTTCGGAACAAAAAAAAGAGGGTGTTTTGCTTGCCAGAACCAAATCTGCTCAACCAGAAAAACTGGAACTCGATTTTATTGAAAACCCGGATGTGGCCCAAACCTTTGCCTGCCTTTGTGTGGCAAAAAAAGTCCCGTTTCATTTTTCAGGCTTGAAAACACTAAAAATTAAAGAAACCGATCGGATTGCCGCTTTGCAAAACGAACTGGAAAAATTCGGTGCAACCCTCACCGAACCGGCTGAAGGCGAACTGGCCTGGGATGGAAAAATAAATTTATCGAAAGTTGAAAAAATGCCACTCATTAAAACGTATCACGATCACCGCATGGCACTGGCTTTTGCACCCATAGCGCTAGCCGGTTACAATCTGGAAATTGACGATCCAATGGTGGTTACCAAATCGTATCCGGCATTCTGGAAGGATTTGAAAGCGATTGGTTTTAATATTACCGAATCTGAAAATTAGTCCCGGAAAATTTTTATTACCTCATCCGAATTCCCGGTATCAATGGTTTTCGATTTCTGTTGTCCTTCCGCTCCGGCAAATTCCAACCGGTACGTTTTGTTTTTTTTCAGCCTGAATTTCAGAAACTTGTTCAAATCGTCAGTTGGTAAAGGAGTATAGCCAAAATCAATTTGAGTTTCACCATCAAAAACGGTAACCCTCTGTGAAATCCGGCCTTGCCCACTTTGCTCATTTTCATTTTGATACAAAACGATGTCCACTAAAATGTCATCTTCCTTCAGTTCGTTTCCGACAAGTTGCTCCTGATAAAGCCTGATGTACCGGTCGGTAACGTTCACTGCATGAATTTCCCTGAAATCGCGGTCCCAAACCAGCGGATAATGAGTTTCGGCAGGTTTATATGAAGCGGCATAAATCCAGTGCACCGGCTTCTGCGGGTCGGCTTTCCCGGCGTCGGCCAAAAACCAGCTTTTATTCAGCGCATCGGGATAATATTCTGTGAAATACCATTCGCCGTCAACCCAAACTTCCACCCAACTGTGGTTTCCGCGCATGTTGGTCCAAAGCGGCGTACCCGCAATGCGGGCAGGAATTCCCACCGAACGGAATGCGTTGACCAGCAAAAAAGAAAGCCCCGTGCATGTAGCCATTTGTTCTTCAATAGCCTGAAACGGACTGATATTTACCGCGCTTCGTTTCGTGTTATATTCCACACCTAACTCTTTCATAATGTTAAAGTTTACCGAGTCGATGGCCTGGTAAATATTTTCACAGTCTTTTACATAGGGTGAAAAACGATTGTAAAAATCTTCACGCCAGTTATCCCGTTTTTCATCCAGATTGTAATATGGCAACACTTCATTCAGGAAAATGGAGTCGGGCAGATTTTCACACCACACAAACTCTTCGCGCGCCTGAAAAGCTCCGTTTATCTGATCCAAAATATAATTTGAAGAAAGTGATTGTAAATCCTGTTTCGGCATGTATGCCAGTAAAAACGCAGCCGCCTCTTTCTGATTCTTTTTTGTATTTTGCAAAACCGTTTCCAGTTCACCTACATTCTCACCTGCTTTTAGGAAAGCCGAATCCAGAAGTGAATGGTAACTTTTTGGTACACCTTTGTATTCACTTTGACAGGAAGTAAAAATAATTCCGGCCAAAATAAATCCCCACAATATCTTCTTCATAAAACAACGTATTATAATTTGATGAAAATTTTCTTTTTGTACAGAATCCAGGCCGGAATGAAGTTGAAACAGATAAACAGAACAGCGTACAACAAACTGCCAAACTTTAAACTCCACCCGGCCGATTCGAACATGTTAATAAAATGCACATTCAAACTGCTTCCCCAAAATTTGATATTGTAAAAAAGCTGTCCCCACACATCGGCCAGTACATAAACCGCAATGGCGTTTGAGCCGAAAATGATACCAACCTTTGTAAAGCGCGTGCGGCCCTGCATATCCACAAAAAACATACTGATGGCCAGCACCATGGCTGCCAGTCCGGAAGTGACCATCACAAATGAACTGGTCCAGATGTTTTTGTTGATGGGGAAAATAAAATCCCACCAATAACCGATGGCAAACGCAAAAAACCCGAACGAAAACAGGTAAATCACTTTTTTCTCCTGCGACATTTTGCTCAGAATGAGATGCCCAGCCAGCATTCCGGTAATTCCGGTGGCAATGGCAGGCAGCGTGCTGAAAATTCCCTCGGGGTCCCAGGTTTTCTGCCACATGTAACCGGGCAGCAGTTTACTGTCGATCCAGGCCGCCAGGTTGGCGCCGGGTTCCAGCATCGGTTGTCCGTAACCCGGTGTTGGAATTAAAACCATCGCCAGCCAGTATCCCACTAAAAGGACCACTGCCACAATGGCCTGAGTTTTCCATTTCGAATTCAGAAAAAGCAAAGCCGAAACCAAAAACACAATGGCAATACGCTGTAAAACACCAGCGAACCGAATATTTTCCAAATCAAATTTTGGGAACAGCCACAACAAAATGCCCACAATGAAAATTTTCAATGCCCTGAAAACGATTTTCCTATACATCGGATTTTTGGGAACTCCGGCCTGCAAACGCTTGGAATATGCCAGTGCGATGGAAACACCAACAATAAAAATAAAAAACGGAAAAATGAGGTCGGTAGGTGTAATGCCGTGCCAGTCAACATGTAATAAAGGCTTGTAAACGTGGCTCCAACTACCAGGGTAATTCACCATAATCATTGCAGCTATTGTAAAGCCACGGAAGGCATCGAGGGAAATCAATCGTTTAAATTCGGCCATTTTATTATCTTTGATTTTAAAAATTTATCGAAATTTGCTCACTCTCTTTTTGAAAATTTTAGGATGTCAAACTTAAATAATTTGTCGAAAATGAAAAACAGTGTAGTCGCTTTTTCCATGGTTTTGTTACTTTTTACCGGATGCAAGCAAAAAACGCCTGTTCCCGGCGAAATAAAAATGAATTGGGAACTGGTTAGTAATGAATATGCCGAAACACCCAAAGCAATGGCCAAGTTCTCAATAGAAAACAACAGTCAGTTCACTTTTAAAGATGACAACTGGGCGCTCTATTTCAACCAGATGCCCCGAACTCCGCTTTCTGCCGACAAAAATGTGGAAATTCAGTTCATCAGCGGCGACTGGTTTGTGATGAAACCTACAGAAAATTTCAGTCTGAAACCGGGTGAAACCATTGAAATTACTACCGAACATTCCGACTGGATTATTAAGGAAACAGATGCACCACTGGGGCCTTACTTCGTTTTTTACGACAAAAAAGGAAATGAAACCGATACGGTTCCTGTAACCGATTACACCATTTTACCATTCACCCGGCCCGAACAGGCCAATCGTCATAAAAACGATTACGAGCCCATTCCCACTGCGGAATGGAATTTTGAAAACAACACGAATCTGTCGGTTTTGGCAAAAGATGAACTTTTGCCGGTCATTCCCAGTCCGGTGAGTTACAAAGTCACCGGCAATAAAGTGGTTTTCGACGATTACGTAAGGATTTTACACACCGAAGGACTGGAAAACGAAGCCCGTTTTATTTCAGAATTTCTGGGAAAACTGATTGGCGGTCAACCAACTGTGGAACAGACAACCGAAGCTTCGCCCTACAGTATTTTCCTCACAACCGAAAAATTATCTGTGAACGGGAAAACAGCAGAAGCGTACCGGATGGAAATCAAACCCGATAAATCCATCAGCATAACCGGAAGCGACCCGGCAGGTGTTTTTTACGGCATCCAAAGCCTGATTTCCATGCTTCCGGTAGAAATTTTCAGAGGAGAAGATGCCGAAGTGGCACTTGATGAAGTGGTGATTGAAGATGCGCCCCGGTTTCCTTACCGAGGTCTGCAGATTGATGTGGCACGCAGTTTTCAGACCAAAGAAACCATCAAAAAAATGATTGACATTTTGTCGTTTTACAAGGGAAATTATTTTGTGATTTACCTCACGGAAGACGAAGGCTGGCGCCTTGAAATCGATGGATTGCCAGAATTAACCGAAGTGGGCGCTCAACGTGGTCATACCTCAAAAGAAGCCAACTTACTTCATCCCTCATACGGTTCAGGGCCTTTCCCTTATGCAGACGGAACTTACGGCAGCTGTTACTACACCAAAGAAGATTTTATCGAAATTCTGAAATATGCACAGGCCCGGCATGTAAATATTATTCCGGCAGTAAACTTTCCGGGACATTCAAGGGCAGCCATTAAGTCGATGGAAGCCCGTTACGAAAAGTACATGGCGTTGGGTGACGAAGAAAAAGCAAACGAATTCCGGCTTATTGATCCGGAAGAAAACTCGAAATACATTTCGGCACAGTGGTACACCGACAATGTGGTGAATGTGGCCCGCGAATCAACCTACAAATTTTACGAAACGGTTGTGGATGCCATCATTGCTTTGTATGATGAAGCAGGCGTGGAACTGGAATTTTTCCATACCGGCGGCGACGAGGTTCCCGAGGGCTCCTGGAGCGAATCACCTATGTGTGAGGAGCTGCTGAAAACCTTGCCCGAAATTACCGACCCCAAAAACCTGCAGGCGGTATTCTTCCGGAGGGTTGTTGAAATGCTCAATTCCAAAAACCTGAAAATCGGCGGTTGGGAAGAAGTGGCCCTGTTAAAAGACAGCAAAGGCCAATACATTCCGAATCCTGAATTTGCCGGCAAACAGGTTTATCCTTACGTTTGGAATAACCTGGGGGCCAACACCGATCTGGCATACAGAATGGCCAATGCCGGTTATCCGGTGATTCTTTGCAATGTTTCCAACTTTTATTTCGATTTGGCTTACAACAAAGACCCGCGCGACCCGGGACATTACTGGGCCGGATTTGTAAATACACGCGATGCCTGGCAGGTGGCGCCGTTTAATATGTTTTTAACGACCACACACACCAGCATGGGCCGCAAAATCGATATTGAAAATGAATATGCCGGTCTGGAACGCCTGAAACCGGAAGCAAAAACCAATATTGCAGGTGTTCAGGCACAAATATGGAGCGAAACCATTAAAGGCGAAAGAATGCTGGAGTATTACCTGCTTCCCAAGCTGATTGGTTTTGCAGAAAGCGCGTGGTCACCCGAACAAAACTGGGAAACTATGGATGACCGTTCCCGTCGCGAAGCAGAAATGGAAAAAGGCTGGAACATTTTTGCCAATAAGCTGGCGCAAAAGGAACTGCCCCGCATGGCCGGAATATTTGGCGGCTTCAATTATCGCGTACCGGCACCGGGAGCTAAAATAGAAAACGGAAATCTGGTGGCAAACTCAGCCTATCCGGGATTAACCATTCGCTATACCACGGATGGAACAGAACCGACACAAACGTCAACCGTTTATAAAGAACCGGTTCCGGTTTCCGGAAAAGTAAAATTGAAAGCATTTGATACAGCAGGAAAAGGGAGTTTGACGATGGAGCTCAATTAAAAACTCCTATCATTACAAGTGTAAAATACTTACAATTCTGGAATCCATTTCCAGAATTGTAAGATTTACCCGCTATCTCTTATTCCTAAAGAATTCCTGCAGCAGTTCTCCACATTCGGTTTCCAGAACACCGCCCACAATTTCGGTTTTGGGGTGCAGGGCTTCTGGTGCAAATTTCCGGAAGCCGCGTTTGGGGTCGGATGCTCCGTAAACAATTCGTCCAACTTGGGCCCAGCCCAGCGCACCGGCACACATGGCGCAGGGTTCGAGTGTAACATACAGGGTACAGTCGTTCAGATATTTCCCGCCCAACAGGTTGGCAGCGGCGGTAATGGCCTGCATTTCGGCATGTGCAGTTACATCATTCAGGGTTTCGGTTAAATTATGCGCACGGGCAATAATTTTATTGTTAGCCACCACCACCGCACCCACCGGAATCTCTCCTTCATCGAAAGCCTGAACCGCTTCGGCAAAGGCTTTTTTCATAAAATAATCATCACCAAACGGCTCTATCATATATCCTTGTTTAAGGCCGTGAAATTGCTAAAATCTTCTTATTTTCGCAACCAAATCTAAAAAAAGGTATCATGTACAGAACACATACGTGTGGAGAATTAAAAGCAGAATATATAGGACAAACAATAACACTGGCCGGCTGGGTGCAGCGCATAAGGGATTTGGGAGCCATGTCGTTTATCGATTTGCGCGACCGCTACGGAATTACCCAGTTGGTAGCCGACGAAAACACTCCGGCAGAATTGACCGAGGTGCTGGAGCAACTGGGGCGTGAGTTTGTAATTCAGGCCACCGGAACCGTTCGTGAGCGTTCGAGCAAAAACAAAAACATGGCAACCGGAGACGTTGAATTAGAGCTTAAGGAAATAAAAGTTTTGAGTCCTTCGGCCGTTCCGCCATTCACCATACAGGATGATACCGACGGTGGCGATGATTTGCGCATGAAATATCGTTACCTCGATTTACGCAGAAGTGCCGTACGCAAAAATCTCGAACTGCGCGCCCAGATGGCTCATGCAGTCCGTTCGTACCTTACAGAAAACGGATTTATTGAAACCGAAACGCCTGTGCTTATCAAATCCACACCCGAAGGTGCCCGTGATTTTGTGGTACCCTCGCGTATGAATCCTGGCGAATTTTACGCCCTTCCGCAATCGCCGCAAATTTTTAAACAGTTGCTGATGGTGGCCGGGTTCGACAAATATTTTCAGATTGTTAAGTGTTTCAGGGATGAAGATTTGCGTGCCGACCGCCAACCGGAGTTTACCCAGATTGACTGCGAAATGTCGTTTGTGGAACAGGAAGATGTGCTGAACACTTTCGAAGGGCTTACCAAATATACGTTTAAAAAAGTTTTGAATGTGGAAGTGGACAACTTCCCGCGGATGCCCTACTCCACTGCCATGGAAAAATACGGCTCCGACAAACCCGACATCCGGTTTGAAATGTTACTTCATGATATTACAAATCTGGCTCAGAGCAAAGGTTTCAGCATTTTCGATTCGGCAGAATACATAGGCGCCATTTGTGCCAAAGGTTGTGCCGAATATTCGCGAAAACAGATTGATGAACTGACCGAATGGGTGAAACGCCCGCAAATTGGGGCCAAAGGAATGGTTTACGTAAAATACAGTGATGACGGCAGCTTTAAATCATCGGTGGATAAATTCTATTCAGCCGAAGACTTAAAAACCTGGGCAGAAAAACTTGGCGCCAAACCGGGCGATTTAATTCTGGTGCTTTCAGGTGACAAAGCGAAAACCATGGATGCGCTCGGCACACTTCGCCTCGAAATCGGCAACCGGCTGGGATTGCGCAAAAAGGGCACTTACAAACCGCTTTGGGTGGTCGATTTTCCGTTACTGGAATGGGACGAAGAGGGCAAACGGTTTTTTGCCATGCACCATCCGTTTACATCGCCAAAACCCGAAGATATTGCGTTACTGGATACCGACCCAGGAAAAGTGCGTGCCAATGCCTACGACCTGGTAATCAATGGTGTGGAAATTGGTGGAGGTTCTGTAAGAATTTACGACTCGGAGTTGCAGGCCAAAATGTTCGACATTCTTGGATTTACTCCGGAACAAGCCAAAGCACAGTTCGGATTTCTGATGAATGCATTTAAGTACGGTGCACCACCGCACGCCGGAATCGCGTTTGGTTTCGACCGGCTGGTTTCGATGTTTGCAGGTCTGGATTCCATCCGCGATGTAATTGCTTTTCCGAAAAATAACTCCGGGCGCGATGTAATGAACGATTCACCGTCGCCAATTTCGCAAGAGCAATTGGACGAATTGTATCTACAATTAAAAAAGCATGATTAAATTCTGAATAAACAGACTTATTTCAAAAAAACATTCGTCCATATATGAAAAGACAGTTTCTTGCCCCTAAATTCATGAACATTTGGTTTTAAACAAAATCATTTTTAAATTTAGCAAAATTTAAAAACCAAAAATTATTATTACGTTAAGAGCAAAAATACCTTTATTAAAAAAGTAAGTTTGGATTCGAAAACGAAAACACTTACAGGGGAAAAGAGTCAATCCTAAATGTACTAATTGAAATTTAAGCAGTTGTATTGCTGTTTCACTATGAAACAAATAAATAAAAAAGGAAAAAACAGGTATTTCCATTACCAAAAAGAAATTCTGAATACCATTTCAGAAACAGCTTCATTTATTGATAAAAATTACCGGTATGTTTTTGTGAACACGGCTTTCAATAAATTTTTCAGAAAAGAAACCGAAGAAGTTGTTGGGAAAAAAATAAACGAATTATGGAATTCTGATGATTTCGAGCATAAAATTCGACCTGCCATGGAGAAATGTATGCGAGGAAAGCCGGTTTTTTTATTGTTCGAAGGGCTTATTCCAACTGGTGAAAACAAAATTTTGGAATGGAATTTTTATCCTCACCGGAATTCCAACGGTAGAATAGATGGATTAATTTCTACTGCAAAAGATGTTACTGAGCACAAAAAATCAGAGCAGGCGCTGCTTGAAAGTGAGGCGCGTTTTAAAGAGTTAAATGCCACAAAAGACAAACTTTTTTCTATAATTGGCCACGATTTGAAAGGCCCGTTAAACAATATTCTGGGATTTTCTGAATTGATTGATCAGAATTTTGATACTTTTTCAGAAAAAGAAAAAAAACAATACGTTAAATTAATTTATAAATCTTCGGTTACGGTAACCGAACTCCTTGAAAATTTGCTTACATGGTCACGTGCTCAGAGGAATATTTTAACTGTTTCACCCCATAACATTGCTGTATATTTTACCATTGAAAAATGTTTTGGGCAATTAATACAAAATGCATTACAAAAAGAGATTCGGCTAAAAAATAATATCCAGCCTGAAACAGTGGTTTATGCAGACGAAGAAATGATTACCACAGTAATCAGAAATCTTGTTTCGAATGCCATTAAATTTACACACCGTGGTGGAACCATTTCAGTAATTTCACAATCTTCGCCTGAACAGGTGCTACTAGGAATTAAAGATACCGGAATTGGAATTGCTCCCGAAATAATGTCTCAGCTTTTTAAACCCAATGAAAACCACACCAGCCTTGGTACCGAAGGAGAAAAAGGTACCGGACTGGGGTTGATTATCTGCAAAGATTTGGTGGAAAAAAACAACGGTAAAATTTGGGTTGAAAGTACCCTGGAACAAGGAACAACCTTTTGGTTAACATTTCCTCCCCAAAAGTTGGAATAAAAAAAAGGATTAAACTGTATTTCAACAATTTAACCCTTTCAAAAGTCGGGGTAGCCGGA
>NZ_JAWLCI010000058.1:0-31651 GCF_041687215.1 Mariniphaga sp. | reverse complement strand
GTTTTCTGAAGGAAAACCTGATCAATTGAAATTGCAGTAACTTCAGAAGGTTTTATTGTAACTGATTTGCGGAAACGTTCGCGTAGAAGTTTACGCTGTTTTAAAAGATTATCAATTTGAACTATCAGTTCTTTCGCTTTAAAAGGTTTGGTAATGTATGCATCGATACCTGATTTCAGACCTTCTATTTTGTCATCGAATCCTGCTTTTGCAGTTAACATGACCAGCGGAATATGACTGGTTTTTTCGTTGTTTCGAATTTTTTTACTGAACTGGAATCCATCCATTTCCGGCATCATTACATCAGTAATTATTAGATCGGGAATTTCATCTTTTGCTTTTGATACGCCTTCTTCACCGTCTGAAGCTTCTATTACTTTGAAATCTGTTTCCAGCAGCTCACGAATATAATTCCGTACGTCAAAATTATCTTCAACTATTAAAATTATTTCCTCGTTGTCAGAGCCGGTAGAATCCAATACAGGATTTTTTTCTTCTGTTTCAGTTATATTATAATTATTAACTTGTAAAGATGTGCCGGTCTTCAGTTTGGTAAACTTATCTTTTTCAATTTTAAAATCACTTATTGGAAACCGAATGATAAACTCACTGCCTTTACCTTGTTTACTATTTACTGAGATATTTCCTTTATGAAGTTCAACCAATTCTTTTGCCAGCGCTAATCCTATTCCTGTACCTTCATGTTTTCTTGTGGCCGACCCGTCCACCTGATAAAATCTGTCAAAAATATGTGGCAACCGATCAGATGGTATCCCGATTCCGGAATCTTCAATCCTGATTTCGGCAATGGAATCAATGACGTTCAGGCTGACTTTAATATCACCTTCAGAATCAGTAAAATTGAATGCATTTGAAATAAGGTTATAAAAAATGTTTTCCATTTTATCCGGATCAAAAACAACCGGAATGTTTTTATATTCCGATTCAAACTTTAATTTAATTTTTTGTGATTCCGCAAGCGATTCAAAAGAATAAAACAGACTTTTTAAGAATGAAACGATGTTATGCTGTCCTGCTTTTAACTCCATGGTTCCTGATTCCAGTTTGGAAAGATCCAATAGCTGGTTTATCAAAGTAAGAAGCCTTCTTGCATTCTTATCTGCAATCTGAAGTTTCCTTTTTTCCTTGGCCCCAATATTTCCAGAAATTATACTATCAATTTGACCGAGAATTAAAGTCAGTGGCGTCCGGAATTCGTGAGAGATATTTGCAAAAAACCGGGACTTCAACTTGTCAAGTTCCTGAAGTTGCGCCTGTGCTGTTTTCAATTCATTTAAAGTAATCTCAATTTTGTTTTTTGCTTCTTCAACATTTTTAAAGTCTTCATACCGGGCATAAGCTATTGAAAATGCTTCAGCCAATGTTTTAACCAGTTCCAGTTTTTCATCGGTTAGTGCGGAAACATTTCCAACATAAAGAATACCCTGGGCGAAAGGAACAAAATGCAGGTGAAGATATTCCGGTGGAGCAGACGAACCCTGGTAAGTTTTTTCATTTTGAACTTGTCCGGTTTTAATCATAGATTTTGTCCAGTCGATAAATTCTTCCTTATTCCAGAGCTCTTTGTATATCTGATTCTTCTTCCAATGGTAAACAGCATTTCTTGTGAGTTCATTTGAGTCAAAGGACAAATTCAATACTGCCAGCGACTTACCATCTGGTGTGGTCAGGTAAACCTGAATTTTTTCTTCCTCTTTATCCACAAAAAAAACGCCGCAACGTATAAACGGCACTTCCAGTGTTTCCAGTTCACGCCAGATAATCGTTGTAATACGGTTGAGGTCTTCGGAAGTGCGCATACTGGCAATTTCACCGCGGACTCTGTCCAAAGATGCCTGTTTAATTGCTTCACGCGCCAAAGCTTCTGCCTTTTGGATGTCGAGAAACCGGGTGTAACTCTGTTCAAAAACTTGTCCAAAGCGTTTCAAAATCATATTATCTTCATCAGACAATCTTCTTCCAAAATGATTAACTACAAAAATGGATGTATAATGAGAAACTGAAACAGACCTTGTATAACCGCCTTCGCGGGAAAAAACCTGTTCTTTCCATTCAGGAGTGGATGAATTGTACGGCGGATATTTAAACAAGTGTTCAAAGAATTCATTTTTTTCTTCTTTTGTATATTCCTCCACAAAAAAACGCTCCCCTTTTGTAGTTGCCTCAGCCAATACTCTGTAAATGGGGCGATCCAGAAAAGGAATAGCCGCTCTTTTCATATACGTTTCTGCCACCCCGGTAGAGCCCCAAAATGTGAATTGCTTATCAATTTCGTCATTATTGATAACCATAAACACCCCGGTTATATCCAGGTTCATATTATTCAATTCCCGGGCAACCAAATTAACAACCTTCTGTAAGTCAGATGAATGACGCATCGACATAGCATATTCTCTTACTTTCTCAAAAGCTTTCTCAATTTCCAGTTCGCGATTTTTAGCTAATAGCTCTTTCTCCAGAGCCTCAATTTTTAACTTTGATTGTGTCATTTAAATTTTTCTATAAAAATTTAGCGAATAATAGCTTTACTGAAAATTGTATATAACTTTTGCCGGCAATCTGATAAAACGAAAAGGATGAGAAATGCTCGTAAAATAACACCATTAGCATTTGAAAAACAGCCTCGTTGAAATTTAATTTCCAAATCATTTTTTTTTGAATTCAGTTCAATTTAAGGATAATTTTCTAATTGAAAGCTACTATAAAGTAAGGAATACTAGTGGTTTTGAATTTTGAAATAAAATGTTCTAAAATATTGCATGTTAAATGTTAAAAAGTATTAAAATACATTTATATATGAAATCCAATAATTACAAAATGAAAGTGAATATCTATCAAATTGTCAAATATAGATAGTAAAAACTACAAAATGCAAACAAAATTACATAAATATGGTCAATAAACAAGAAATTTAATTATCAAATATTCTTTTTGTTTTCGAATGCATGTTATACAGCATGTTTTTGTGCTTTGGCATAGCGGTAACTTGTATGTGAAATTTAAAATTAGATATCATGAAAAAAATGTTTTTGACACTTACAGTAACAGTATTTCTTATAGGAAGTGCAGTTGCAGAGGGGAATAAAATTCCACTTATCGGTTCTAAGGCTCCCTCATTCACTACTCAGTCAACTAACGGGAAAATAACTTTCCCCGATAGTTTTGGAAACAATTGGAAAATATTGTTTAGTCACCCACAGGATTTTACACCGGTTTGCACATCTGAACTGCTTGAACTTGCTTACATGCATGATGAATTCGAAAAGCTGGGAGTGAAACTGGCAGTTATTTCAACCGATGATGTAAAAATCCATAACCTCTGGAAAGCGCATATAGAGGATTTGGATTACAAAAACAGAGGCAAACAAAAAGTTCATTTTCCTATTTTGGATGATCACAAAGCTGAAGCTTCCAAACTTTATGGAATGCTGCATGAAACTGCAAGCACAAACCGTGATATAAGAGGGGTTTTTATCATTGATTCCAATAACATGATACGCTCAAGTAATTTCTACCCCATGGAAATTGGCCGGAATATAGATGAAATAATAAGAACAGTTGCCGCCTTACAAACTGCGGAAGATGAAAAGGTGCTAACACCTGCCAACTGGAATGAAGGGGACGATGTTTTGATGCCACATTTTCCTTATACCGAAGAGCAATTGGCAAACGACCCTAATATAAAAGATCAATACTACCGTGTGGGTGACCGGCTTTGGTTCCAAAAGGGTAGTAAATAACAGTGCTAATCTATTTGTAAAATAGCGCAATTTTCCATAGAAATAGTTAGATTTAAACAGCAGAAAAGGGAGCAGAGGCTCCCTTTTTTTATGCTGACATTTTTATCGGTTTTAAAAATTTCATGTCGATTTAAGTTTTACTTTTCAGGCGTTAGCCGAACAACTTTGCCCGGATTATTCAATACTACGTAAATAGCTCCGTCGGGTCCGGTAGAAACATCGCGCACGCGCCCGGCGCCTTTAAAAATTACCTGTTCGTGCACAACGCGGTCTTCTTCAATTTGTAAAAGCCGAACTTCTTCATATTTTAAAGCGCCAACCAGCAACCTGTTTTTCCATTTTTCGAATAAATTGCCGGTGTAAAAATCGAGGCCGCAAACGGCAATGGAGGGTTTCCAGTACAAATTGGGTTGTTCCATGCCCGGCATGTGTGTATTTTCAGTTATAATTGTACCGTTGTAATTTCTTCCGTAGGTAATTGTTTCCCAGCCGTAATTTTTCCCTGATTCTATCTTGTTCAGTTCGTCGCCGCCCATTGGCCCGTGTTCGGTGGTCCAAAGTTCACCGGTTTCGGGGTGAATGGCCATTCCCTGAATATTTCTGTTTCCCAGGCTGAACAGTGTTTTCATTGCATTTTTGTTTTCAATAAAAGGATTATCTGCCGGTACTTTCCCGTCTTTATAAATACGGTGAACTTTTCCGTTGGGCAGTGTATTGTCCTGTGCCTGAAATCCCCGGCCCCGGTCTCCAATAGCAAAATAGAGGTGCCCTTGCGGATCGAAAACAATACGGCAGCCATAATGGTGACGCATCGTGCTATAAGTTTCAGGCGGAGCTTCAAACAAAACCTCCTGGTTTGTCCAGGTGTTGTTTTCAATTTTTCCACGCACAATGCGGGTCAGAGCCGGCGGTCTGTCGCCCTGAAAATCTTCGAGTGCATGGCTGTATGCCAGGTAAATCCAGGCATTTTCTTCATAAAGCGGATCGACAGCAACATCCATTAAACCACCCTGGCCTTCGTGCAAAACTTCAGGCGTATTTTTTACCGGTTCTGGCTGAAGTTCTCCGTTTTTAACTACCCGCAACCGGCCGGGCCGTTCAGTTATTAATGCAGTATTTTTGTCAATAAAATCGATGGCCCACGGAATTTCAAGATTGTCGGCAAACGTTTCCACTTCCATAAAATAATCCATGGTTTCAAACATTTCTGGTGTTGGTGGTTTTACCACACCTTTTTCATCTTCAGCATTTCGGATATACTGAACAACGGCCTGGATTTCATTATCCGACATGGAACGCTCATAGGACGGCATGCCTAAATGTGGTATTCCGTGTTTTATATTTCTACGGATGTAGCTGTCTTCGGCTCCAAATTGCCAAACACCATCAATCAGACTCGATGCCATTCCGCCGTTTAATTCAGCGCCATGGCACTGCGCACAATATTGCTGATACAAAGCTGCCCCGTCAGGCTGGGCACAAAGGGTAAAGCTAAAAGCCATAAATAGAATTACCGGATAAAAGGCGATTTTAAGTTTTTTCTGATAAAAATTCATTTGATACTGGTTTTAAATTTATTAAAAGTACAAAAAACAATTCAGAAAAAAGTTTACTGTTTCATCCGAATTCTTTTAGCCCGAATAATCCAAGAATTATTCCTGTCTCCGACAGCGACTAAGATAACGTAAAAACTTTTTTTAAAAGTTTAACTTCATCTAAGTCGGGATTAACCTGCATTTCATTCATTACAAACAAAATTTATGAATAATACAGGTTAGAAAATCAGGAGTCTAATGCCAACTTATGAATACTTTCCCATAAAAGACCGGATGTTTTATCCCAGCTAAATTTATTTTTCTGTTTAAATCCTTTTTCAATGAGCTTGTTTCGTAAATCTGAATTGGAGGCAATTTTTTCCATAGCCTCAGCAATTTGCTTCACGTTTTCAGGTTCAACATACAAAACTGCGTCTCCGCCAACTTCGGGCATGGAAGTGGTGTTGGAACATATCACCGGAACTCCGGCGCTCATAGCTTCCAGAATGGGTATTCCAAAACCTTCGAAAAAAGGCACGAAAGTGAGGGCGAGTGTAGAACCGAATATTCCGTAAAGTTGCTGTTGTAAAACCCTTCCGGTAAAAACCACATCGTTTTTAAACTGCATTTTTTGCCAGGTTTCAGAAATTTCGCCGGTTTTATGCATTTCACCCCCAACAATTAAAAGTTTTGTCGGGCTGTCCGAGTTTGATTTAAAAACATCGAATGCTTTCAGCAATCCGGCCACGTTTTTACGCGGATGCAAAGCTCCCACAAATAAAAAATAGGGAACTCCACCGGTATATTTTTCTCGAATTAACTTTTGTTCTTTGGGAGGAAAAGGTATGAATTTTTCGTTACAGCCATCGTAAACCACATCAATTTTTTCAGGATTAACCTGGTATGTTTGGGCAATATCAGTTTTCGAATAGTTTGAAACTGTGGCAATTCTTGTTGCTTTTCGGGCAAATTTTGGGAAATAGTAATTGTAATACCAGCGTTTCATTCCGGGGATATCCTGCGGCCGGTGTGCAAAACTAATATCGTGAATTACAGCCAACTGCCGAACTTTTGTTTTTAGTGAAATATACCCGTCGGGCGAAAGGAATACATCTGCCTTATATTTTTTCAGTAACCGTGGAATCTGGAATTCAAACCAAAGGTAAAAAAGAACAGGATGCCTTGCGGGAGGGCCAATGACAACCGGTGTAACGTTATCTGAAAAAATGAATTCTTCTGAATACGGTCTATCGAAAATGAAAATAAACTCATGTTCAGGATGATTGCGCGTCATCCGCTTTAATGTTTCAAAAGAAAACCAGCCCATTCCTTCCAGTTTCCCTTTTAATAATAACCTTGTGTTTACAGCAATTCTCATAACAGGATGATGAATTTAGAAATAAAAATCCAATATATTTGCAGAATAGCTGGAATTAATGAAGACATTCATAAAATACATCCTTCAAAAAATATTGGGACTCAAAAACTACCTCTACATTTTTGCTTTGTTTGTTATTGTAAAAATCAGGTGGGACAAAAAAGAAAAGGATTTTTTTTACTTTCTGAATCTGCTGCCTGAAGAAGGAGTAATTCTTGATTTAGGTGCAAACATTGGTGTTACCAGCTATCATTTGGCCAAAGCCCGTCCCAAAAGTAAGGTACTTTCTTTTGAGCCGCTATCGATTAACATGGACATTTTAAAAAAACTGAAGAATAAATTCAGGCTGAATAATATTAAAGAATACCCTTTGGCCGTTGGAAATGAAAACGCTACGCTTAAAATGGTTATGCCGGTAATAAACAAAGTTCCCATGCATGGTTTAAGTCATGCATTGCATCGCGACATTAAGGAAAATAATTCGGGGATGATGTTTGAAGTTCCCATGGTTCGGCTTGATGATTTCAAAGAAGTGAATTTTGAAAATGACCGGATTACCGGAATAAAAATAGATGTGGAAAATTTTGAATATTTTGTTTTGCAAGGCGCAAAGAACCTGATTAAAAAATACCAACCGGTTATTTATTGCGAGCTTTGGGAAAACGAAAGCCGGGGAAAGTGCATTTCACTTTTAAATGATATAGGTTATTCTGCATTTATTTTGCACAAAAAAGAGTTGCTGCCATTTAATGAGAAAACAAATCACAAGCACAATTTCTTTTTTCTGCAAAACCAAATAACTAACTGATTTAAATTGTTTTGAAACGAAAATTTGTTACAAATCTGATTTTGCTACTTGTCCTGAATCTGCTGGTAAAACCATTCTGGATTTTTGGAATCGACCGCACAGTGCAAAACCTGGTAGGCGACGAAAGCTACGGGCTTTATTTTGCGCTGTTCAACTTTTCCATGATTCTCAATATTCTGCTTGATGTGGGCATCACCAATTACAACAACCGAAACATCTCGCGTCACAACTTTCTGCTTCCCAAACACCTGGCTAATATTGTGGGTTTGAAATTGGTTTTGGCAGTTGTTTATGCGGTTTTCAGCCTTGTGGTTGCTGCCATTATCGGGTACAGCAACATCCAGTTCCACCTGCTTTTCTTTCTTATTTTTAATCAGTTTCTCATTTCATTTACGCTTTACCTGCGGTCAAACATCACCGCGCTGCAACTGTTTCGTACCGACAGCCTGCTTTCGGTACTCGACCGTTCGCTGATGATACTTATTTGCAGCGTGCTTCTGTTTACCGATGTGCTGGGTGGAAAATTCAACATCAGGTGGTTTGTGTATGCCCAAACAGTGGCATACATTTTTACTGCTCTCATCACTTTTGCCATTGTCCTTAAAAAATCGGGAAAAATTAAAGTCCGTTTCAATCCGAAGTTTTTCATTGTATTTCTCAGAAAATCATATCCTTATGCGCTGTTGATTTTACTGATGGCCTTGTATAACAGAATCGATTCAGTTATGCTTGAACGACTGATTCCGGGAAAAGAAGGTCAGGAACAGGCAGGTATTTACGCGCAGGCGTTTCGGTTGCTGGATGCTGTTTCCATGTTTGGAGCGCTTGTTGCCGGCCTGCTGCTTCCCATTTTTTCAAAGATGATTAAGCAGCGCGAACCAGTGGGCGAAATGGTGAAACTGGCTTATACACTGCTCATTATCCCGGCCGTTATTGTAGCTGTTTCAAGTGTTTATTACGATGGCGAAATCATGTCGCTGCTGTATAAATCGAACACGGCTTATTCCTCTGATATCCTTGGAATTTTAATGATTGGGTTTATCGGGATTGCGACTACTTACATTTTCGGAACGCTTTTAACGGCCAACGGAAGCCTGAAGCAGCTCAATATTATGGCCTTTTCGGGCATGGTGCTGAATGTGGCTCTGAACCTGATTTTAATCCCACGCCTGCAGGCATACGGTTCGGCTTACGCCAGCCTTACTACACAACTTTTTACTGGCGCCGCACAACTCATCCTGGCCCTGGTCATTTTCAGACTGAAACCAGGTTCCACCTTCATTTTACAATTATTCGCATTTGCCGGTGTAACCATTTTTTTGGCAGTGCTTACCAAAAACATGGATAACTGGATTTACGGCTACCTGACTATGATTACCGGTTCGGTTTTGTTTGCATTTATCATCCGTCTGTTCAGCATCAGAGACATGCTCAATATCATTCTCTACAAATAGATGGATATGACAAATCCAACCATAGAAGAACTACAAAACAGTGAAAATTATGAACTGGTAGCCGAACTGGAACACCGGCAAATTAAGGAGTTCGTAATTGATCAGATTACCACTGAAAGCAAGCTAATTAAAGGTTTTATGATTTACCAGGGAATTATGATTTTGGTGGGCTTGTTTTTTGCCACCCGCCCCATTGTGCTTACCATGCGGGGAAACTCCGAACCACTTTTTTATTTGCTGGGAGCCATAGTTTTCACTTTTACTTTATTGATAATCATTCACGAACTGCTTCACCTTCTGGCGCTGAAAATAACCGGAGCGCCCAAAATTACCATTGGCGGCTACCTCAAAAAATTCATTTTTTACGCCGAAGCAGACCGGCATGTGCTCAACCGGAAACAATTTGCACTCGTCGCACTTACCCCGCTGGTGGTGGTGAAAGCGGTAACTTTGATTGCAATTATTCTCACCATCGGTGAACCTGCTTTCTATTTCTGGATGTTTGTAATGAGCGCCCACAGCCTGTTCTGCGCCGGCGATATCGGGTTGCTTTCGTTTTTCGACCGGTTTCCCAACAGTAAGGTTTTTACTTTTGATGTAAAGGAGGAGAAGCGGAGTTATTTTTTCAGGAAGAAATGAGAAATCAAATATTCTGGCTTAATCATAGTGCCCTTTGCAACTCGCAATGTAAATATTTTGCACATCCACTTTATAAATCAACCTGTGTTCATCATTTATTCTTCTTGACCAATAACCTTTGCGGTTAAATTTGAGCGGTTCAGGTTTGCCAATTCCCCTGAATGGTGTTCGGTCAATATTTTTTATCAGACTTTTTATCTTGTTAAAAACCTTTTTGTTTTCTATACTCCATTGACAAAAATCGTTAAAAGCACCGCTATCAAAAACAAGTCGCCTCATCTTTTATTTAATAACTGGTCGGCCAGTTTGTCAAATTCAGTAGCAGAAAGCGACACTACTTCCTCACCCGACTCAATATTATCAATGGCCCTGTTTACTCTTGTCATATATTCTTCACCTCTTTCATTTAAAATTAAATTGCTTCTCTTAAATGGTTTAATGGTTATCTGCAATTCATTTTCGTTTTCAAAAAGGGCTTTCACTTTTTTCAGCCAGGCCGGTGTCAACTCATTGGGCGATATACGGATTGTTGTTTCCATAAAATATTCTTTTTGTCAAAATTAAAAAAATTACAGTTAATGGAATACATACAGAAAATTGTTTATTGCATTAAGCTATATTTTTCAATTTTGTTTAACGGATTAAACAAAAACAAAATTTCCATGTGGCTTTTCGGATTTTTGTATTGAAAAAGTTCCATCACTTTTAAAACTCCAAAATTGCTTGTGTCAGTTTTCCCGGTTCCGAAAACATTTTCAGGCTGCCTCCATGCAGCAGCATAATTTGCCGTGAAAGACTCAACCCGATTCCTGAACCTGATTCTTTGGTAGTAAAAAACGGAACAAAAATTTTGTCCATCAAATCGTCAGGGATGCCCGGCCCGTTGTCGGTTATAGAAATTTGTGCCCGTCCGTCAGAGTTGATTTCACCTTTTAAAAGAATTGTTCCGTTGGGTTTGTCTTTAAGCGCTTCAAGTGCATTTTTCAGCAGGTTAATCAACACCTGCGAAATTTGCTTTTTGTCGGCGATTATTTCCAGATCGTCTGGCTGTACTTTCCATTCAATTTTTATTTTTTTATCGATGGGTTCAATATCAATCAAAGTGAGGGTGTTGTCGAATAATTGTTTTACCTGAACCTGCTTTTTCTCCGGTTGAGGCAAGCGGGTAAGTTTGCGGTAAGTTTCCACAAAGCTTATCAGTCCGGTGCCTCGCTCATTTATCACTTCCAGGCCTTTTATCGTGTTGTTGATTATTTTCTCTGAAGGCTGCTCTCCGTCCAAGTTTTTGTAGTAACCCCTGATTGTTTGAGAAAGCGAAGTAATGGGGGCCACTGAATTCATTATTTCGTGGGTTAACACCCGAATTAGCTTTATCCATGATTCGAGCTCTTTTGTTTCCAACTCGTTTTTTATGTCTTGAATAACAATTAGTTGTAAATTTTCCTGTGCAGTTATAAACTTTGTAGATTTTACGGAGAGCTGTACAATTCCGAATTTGCTTTTAAAATTCACCAACCGTCGATCTCCTGGTTGCAATTCTTTTATGGCAGAAAAAAGTTTGCGATCGATCTGATTTATTTGTTTGATATGAGTTAAATGTTCGTGACCTAAAAGTTGTTTTGCCGCCGCGTTTGCAAGAAAAATATTTCCTTTTTCATTGTGAGTTATAACTCCGATAGAAACACTTTCAAGGATGGTTTTAAAATAGTGTTCCTGTTCCTGTAAATCAAATTTGATTTTTTTTATTAGCTCGTTAACGCTGTTCAAACTTGAATTGAGCTCGTTCAGCGCTTTGTTCCCGGTATTCACAGGAAAGTTTAAAGATGAATCCTCATTTCTGATTGCATCAAAAAACCATGCAATTTTACGATTGGTTCGGTTCAGAAAATTGATGAGTTCCATTACCTGGAAAATGAAAATGAATGCGGTAAAAACGACCAGCACATAAATTTCCTGATCGAAAAGTAGCCAGCCGGTGGCAATGGCATTTAATGCCAGAAAACAGGAACGTAAAATGATATTTTTATTGAGATGCCGGCTGACCATTATAGGTTGTATTTTTTCATTTTATTATAAAGCGTTTGTCTTGTAATTCCAAGTTTTTCTGCAGCAACCGAAAGATTTGAGCCACTTTTCTGTATCATTTTCGATATCATTTTTTGTTCCATTTCTTCAATGGTTCCTTCAAAAATATCCCCCATATTTTGTGTTACCGGCCTGAAAAAGAAATCATCGGGTGTCAGTTCTTTTTTGTCGGAAAGAATCACTGCCTTTTCGATAGTGTGCTGCAGCTCTCTCACATTCCCCGGCCACTGGTAATTTTGTAATTTTTTCAATCCTGATTCCGATATGTCCGCACAGTTCTTCCGGTACTTGTTACAATAAATTTTCAGGAAATAATCTGCAATGGCAGTAATATCTTCTTTTCTTTCGCGCAGAGGAGAAATCTCAATATGAATGGTATTTATGCGGTACAGTAAATCTTCGCGAAATGAACCGTCGGCAACCATTTCATTCAGGTTTCGATTGGTGGCACAAATCAACCTGATATCCACTGGAACCGCTTTGTTACTGCCAATTGGCGTGACCGAACGGTTTTGAATGGCTGTTAACAATTTGGGCTGAAGCTGAACAGGCAGGTTCCCGATTTCATCGAGGAAAAGTGTACCGCCGTTGGCATTCTCTATTTTACCGGTACGGTCTTCGCGGGCATCGGTAAACGAACCTTTTTTGTAGCCAAAGAGTTCGCTCTCAAAAAGAGTTTCGCTAATGGCGCCCATGTCAACGCTGACCATGATTTCGTTGGCTCTTTTAGAGTGGCGGTGCAATTCGCGGGCAATCAATTCTTTACCTGTACCATTGTCGCCGGTAATTAAAACGTTAGCTTCTGTTTTTGCTACTTTCCTTACAAGATTAAGAATTTCCCTCATTTGAGGCGATTGGGCGATAATGAAATTTTTATCGCGATTGATTTCGCTGCGCAGCGCACTCTCTTTTTGTTTGAGTTTTTTAATCTCTATTTTTGATTGCTGCAGTTTATAAACATTGAGAAGGGTGGTCCGCATTTTTTCGTTGTCCCAGGGTTTCAGGATAAAATCTGCTGCTCCTTTTTTCAGGGCTTTTACAGCCAGTTCCACATCTCCGTAGGCCGTAAAAAGAACCACTTCCATTTCGGGCCTCAATTCACGAATGCGCGACAGCCAGTATAAACCTTCATTCCCGGAATTTACTCCTGCCGAAAAATTCATGTCGAGTAGAACCAGGTCGTGATCACCTGTTTCAATCAGGGATGGCAATTGATTGGGACTGGCAATGGTTTTAACCTCTTCAAAATCATCCTGCAATAAAATTTCAAGCGCACTTAAAATGCTTTTGTTGTCGTCGACTATCAGTAGTTTTCCTTTGGTCATCTTTTTAAAAATATGAGGCTAAAGCCAATCTTGTTTAGTCTTTAACTAATCCGTCGGTTAAAACCGACGGCAATAAATACTTTCCATAACAACTTTCATCTATATTTTTTCTTTTCTTTATTGCCGTTGGCTTCAGCCAACGGATTTATGAGTTGCACAATGATTTCTGGCTTTAGCCACATTAATCATCCTTTTTCCCTGAAATATAACTCCAACCATACTTTTTCATAAATTCATCAACTTCCTCTGTAAAAGATTTTGTTCTGTGATGATTTTCCTGTCCCTCAATATACTTCCTAACAGCAGCTATATGACTTTCGCTTACACTTACCGCCCAAAAATCATCCTGCCACGAAAAATGTTGAGGTATCAGTTTGTTTTTATTTATATAAAAGGAGGATTCTCCTTTAATCAATTGTGCAATTTTACTTATAGTTTGCTCTCTACCCAGTGAAATCAGACAATGAATATGTTCTTTATGCCCGTTTACTGAATCAAGCCAGATTCTCTTTTCAAGGGCATTCTCAGAAATGTGACCAAATACTTTCTTTCTAAGTTCCGATGAATTTAAAAAGGGAGTTCCATCTTTGGTTGAAAAAACCATGTGTACCCAAATTTTGACCCAACTCATAGATTTTAGTTTTTCTGATTTAGACTATTTAATGTGGCTAAAGCCATTTTGTTTTTTACCATTCTGATCCGTCGGTTAAAACCGACGGAAATAAATATTCTCAATTTCAATTTTCATTTCTGTTTTCTTCTTCATTATAATGCTGTCGGCTTTTGCCAGCAAAATTCAATACTGTTTTTTATTTTCTTTATTGCCGTTGGCTTCAACCAACGGAACTATTCTATTCAATCATTCCTGTCTTTAGCCAAATTAGTCTTCATTCCTTCCTGAAAAACCATTTGCACCCAAATCTTAATCAAACTCATTGAAATTATATTTTTTATTAATATTTTAAAAATGCAGCTAAAGCCAGTTTCCCTGGCAGCTTTCTTTTTCCGGCGGTTAAAACCGACTGCAATAAATATTCTCCCTTACAACTTTTATTTCTTTTTTCTCTTTCTCTTTATTGCCGTTGGCTTCAGCCAACGGATTTGAATCAAACATTGATTCCCGGCTTCAGCCACATTTTCTTTCAATTCGATTATCTTCAAAGTTAATCAAGAGCAAATTCAATTCAAACCAACTGTAAAAATATTTTACACAATTTGTCAATTTATTTTACATACATCAAAAAATCCTTTGTTGAAAAAGATGTTAACTCGCTGTTTTTCAAATCAATAAAAAAAATGGCATTTATTTAGCAGTAATATGGCATAGTTTTAAAAATCAACATCAATTGAGAATGATAAAACCATGATTAAAATGGGAATGGACCGAAAAATAGAAAAGAAAAAGGGCATCAGGCCAAAACATATTGGGTATGCACTTGCAGGAATTATATTCATTTTCTTGCTGGTAAAAATAATTTCAGGCTCCGCAGTTTCCACTCTACGGGTTGAAAGGGACAAACTGACCATTGATGAAGTGCAGTACGGCGATTTTGATGATTTTATCCGCACCAACGGAACGGTTGCGCCCATTTCCACCATCTACCTCGATGCCGAGGAAGGTGGCCGGGTGCAGGAGCGGCTGATTGAGGAAGGTGCCATGGTGAAAAAAGGCGATGTGATTCTGGTACTGGAAAACCGGTCGTTGTACGAAAACATTATGAACAGCGAGTCGAACCTGGCACAAAAACAAAATATGCTTCGGCAGACACGCATCAATTTCGAGTCGCAACGGTTGCTTTCACAGCAAAGAGTACTCGATTCAAAATTCGATATTATAAAAACCAAACGATATTTTGAACAGCAACAAAAATTGTATAACGAGGAACTGGTATCAAGGGATAATTATCTTGAAGCAAAAGAAAACCATGAATATGCAGTTGAATTGTACGCAATAAACCAGAAACGGGCAAAAAACGACTCTCTGATTCTTGCAACAGAAATGATACAGTTGGATCAGGAACTTGTAAAAATGGAAAAAACCCTCGATTTAATCTACGAGCGGCTCGACAATCTGCATTTAAAAGCGCCGGTTGACGGGCAGTTGGGAATGCTCGATGCCGAAATCGGACAAAGCATCGGAAAAGGTGTTAGAATCGGTCAAATTAATGTGCTTACCGATTACAAGGTGGAGGCATTTATCGACGAGCATTACATCGACAGGGTGCGGCGCGACCTTTTGGCCACTATCGAAAGGCAGGGACAAATGTACCGTATGATCGTAAAAAAAGTTTACCCCGAGGTGCGAAACGGGCAGTTTAAAATAGATTTGGTTTTTGAGGGCGAAAAACCGGAAAACATCCGCACCGGACAAACCTATTACATCAACCTGCAACTGGGGCAGCCGCAAAAATCTACGCTGGTTAGCCTGGGTGGTTTTTTCAACAGCACCGGCGGCCAATGGATTTATGTACTCGATCCATCGGGCGATTTTGCCACCCGGCGCAGCATACGCATCGGACGAAAAAATCCAGGCTATTACGAAGTGCTGGAAGGACTGGAGCCGGGCGAAAAAGTGATAACTTCGGGGTATGATTTGTTTTGTGAGAATGATAAGCTGATACTTCGGTGAGAGCAGAGGACAGAGAGCATGGGGCGGAGAGCATGGAGCAAAGAGACAGAAATAAAAATGATGATCAAAAAAATGAATTTAAATATTAATCAAATGGGCAATTACGGAGCAGTGTGCTTTTCTCCTAACCCTTTGCGCTCTGCTCTTTGCCCTTACCGAAAATTTAAGGTATGGCACATTTTCGATTTATGGATTTAGATATTTATAAGGAATCGATTGAGATGAATGACCGGTTGTTTGATTTGGCAGATAAATTAAGTGACGCTAAAAGTTTTCGGGTTGCCGAGCAGTTGAGAGGTGCCTCCCTAAGCATCTCGAATAATATCGCGGAAGGTTCCGGTTCTTTTTCTGATAAGGATTTCGCAAATTTCCTGAACATGGCAAGAAGATCGGTTTTTGAAACAGCCAACATTTCTTTTGTAGCATTTAGAAGAAAATTCATTGACGAAGTAGAATTGGAACAAATTTTAAATGATCTCGACTTATTAAGTAGAAAAATAACCAATTTCAGAAAGACATTATTGAGAGCTTAGGGCAGAGAGCAGAGTGGAAAGAAAATAGCTAAAGAGTAAAATAATTTAAAAAATGAAAAACAAAGAGGCATATCGCATAAGTCGTATAGAACACCTGATTTCTCTTGCTCTATGCGCCTGGCTCCATGCCCTTTGCAAATATTCCTTATTATGATTAAAACAGAAAAACTTACAAAAATCTTCCGAACAGAGGAAGTGGAAACTTACGCTTTGAACGAAGTTTCTATTCACGTGAAAGCGGGTGAATTTGTGGCGGTAATGGGACCTTCGGGTTGCGGGAAATCCACGCTGCTCAACATTGTGGGGTTGCTCGATAATCCAAGTGGTGGAAAGTACTACTTCGACGATATTGAAGTTGGCGGATTTAAAGAACGCCAGCGCACGCAAATGCGGAAAGGAAACATTGGGTTTGTTTTCCAGAGTTTCAATCTCATTGATGAACTAACGGTTTACGAAAATGTGGAATTGCCGCTCATTTATCTGAAACTGAAAGCGAGTGAACGGAAAGAAATGGTTGGCAAAGTGCTGGACCGGATGAAAATCGGGCACCGCGCCAAACATTTTCCACAACAGCTTTCGGGCGGACAGCAGCAACGTGTGGCCATTGCACGGGCGGTAGTTGCCAATCCGAAACTGATTCTTGCCGATGAACCAACCGGAAACCTCGACTCCAAAAACGGCCTCGAAGTCATGAACCTGCTAACCCAACTCAACCAGGAAGGAACCACCATTATTATGGTGACCCACTCACTTCACGATGCCGGTTTTGCCCACCGCGTCATCAACCTGTTCGACGGTGAAGTGATTACCGAAAATGTGAATGAACCGATGGTGGAGATACTTTAACAAAGCCTCCTCTGACTTTCCTAAAAAGGAAGAACTGGAAAGCAGAAATGAAAAACTGAGATTATGAATTTTAAAACCGTACTACGAAACTTAATCAGACATCGTCTGAATTCTTCAATCATCATTGTAAGCCTGGCAATCGGCATTGCCTGCATGAACCTGATTGCAACATTTGTAACCCGGGAATTCAATGCCGAAAGTTTTCAAAAGAATAAGAACAGGATTTATGCGCTTCAGGCCGACGACCCGTTTGGTGAAGGCCAAAAAACTTATTTTATCCGCGAAGGGGCAGCGGAATATATTAATGATAATTTTGCCGAAGTGGAGGATTTCTGCCGGATTCGGAATGTATCGCCCCAGAAAGTAACGGCAGGTAATCAGGATTACTTTGACGGGAAGAGAGCGATTGGAACTTCTCCCAACTTTTTCAACTTTTTCTCTTATCAGCTTTTATATGGAAATCCTCAAAAAGTGCTTGAGACCGAACAGGATGTCGTGATTTCTGACGAACTGGCACAGAAATATTTTGGCAAAACAGACGTAGTCGGCGAACATCTTACTTTTCACCATCGGGATGGAAAGGAAGAGATGATTGTTTCCGGTGTATTTAAAAAACCGGCAGAAAGTACGCAGTTGAATTTCGAATTAGTACGATCAATCGGGAACGAAGATGCCCGTGTTTATTTGTTGCTGGCAGAAAATGCAAAGGTTCCGGAACTGGAATCAAAATTTGCTCAAAACAAAGAAACGATTCCATCCGTTCTTGACGGCACGCCAGGAACGCATTACCTGAAAAACTTTAAAGCAGCCTATTTCGATACTTCGCGGCACCAGACCATCGAAGATTACCGCGATAAATCAGATTTATATATTGCCCTGGTAATTGGACTGATGATATTGGGAGTAGCGGTTTTTAACTATTTGGGACTCATAAACAACCGATTACTCGAGAAAGTTGGTGAGCATTCAATTCGTCGTGTAAACGGGGGCTCCAAAATCAACCTCGTTTCAGAGTTTTTGGTTGAAACCTTTTTTCTGCTTGCTATTGGATTTGTGTTGAGCATTGTTCTGCTCGTGTGGGGTACGCCGTTTTTTAACAACCTGGTGTCTGCAAATATTACAACAGACTGGTTATTCAGCATTGAAAATATTTTATTGCTGACAGGAATTCCGGCTTTAATATTATTGGCAACCGCAATTTTCTCGTTTATGCGTATCGATAATCGCGTCAGGGCAGAATCTTTAAAACCCGGCAGGTTTCATTCAAAAGCAAAAATGCAGATTCCGGCTTTAAATATTTCACAGTTGGCAGTGTCTGTGGCATTAATAATTGGTTCGATAATAATTATCAAACAGATAAATTATATTACTCATAAAGATATTGGAATTGAAAGGGATGTGATAGAAGTTAAAATTCCCGGTCAGTATAAAAACCAGGCGGCATTATTTAAAAATGAGTTGCAAAAGCAGTCGTCGCTTGAAATGGTTTCAATAGCGAATGCTTCACCGGTTCTCGAGCATTTTATGTTATTGTTGCACTATAGCGTTAATGGGGAAGAAAAGGAATATACTCCGGCTGTGTTTGTGGGCGATGAAAACTTTAGCAGGGTTTTGGGAGTTCAAATTATTGAAGGAAATAATTTTTCGAAACATGCCGAATCGAACCAGAATAAGTGTATTATTAATCAGTCGCTTGCCCGGCTTTTCCGTGACCAGGATTTGATTGGGAAAATTCTTCCCGGAACTGAGAATACGGTTGTCGTAGGTATTTCAGAAGATTTTCATTACAGCAGTTTAAAGAAAAATGTTGGACCCGGTTACATTACTTACGGAACCAATGGATTTTACCTGATGGTAAAACCTGCAGCCAATCAGACTGCCCAGGTAAGGGCTGATATTTCAAAAATCTGGGATAAACTGATAACCGATTATCCGGTAAATATGGAGTCAGTTGGCGACCGTTACAAATGGATGCACCGTGAGAATACCAATTACGCAAAACTGATTGGTGCATGTTGCGCAATCAGCGTGTTTTTATCGATGATTGGATTGTTTGCAGTTTCATTCCATACCAGTCGCCGACGGATAAAAGAAATTGGAATACGAAAAGTGAATGGCGCCAAAACCGCAGAAATTCTAACGCTGCTGAATTCAAATTTTTTAAGATGGGTAGTTGTTGCCTATCTGATTGGAATGCCCGTTGCATATTACGCCATGAATAAGTGGCTCGAAAACTTCGCCTACAAAACCGAACTGAGTTGGTGGATTTTTGCCCTGGCCGGGTTGCTGGCGCTGGGAATTGCGTTGCTGACAGTAAGTTGGCAGAGTTGGCGGGCAGCAACGAGGAATCCTGTTGAAGCCTTGCGGTATGAATAAAGTAAAGCAGAAACAGAGTGATATGAACAGAAACATAAAACAGAGAACAAATGGGCACAAACTTTTTTAAAACAACCTGGCGCCAGTTAACCCGGAACAGGGTTTATGCGTCCATCAATATTGTTGGACTTGCCATCGGAATTGCCTGTGGGCTGGTTATTTACAAAATAATCAGTTACGAATCGGGATTCGACAAGTACCACAAAAATTATTCAAATATCTACCGGCTGATAAGTCAGCTGGAGCCTCCCGGAGAAGGGATAATATATGCTGAGTCACAGGTACACCCAGTCGGTGAGGCTATTCGAAATGATTTTCCAGGAGTGAATGCGGTCATGACATTTTATGCCGAAAAGGGTCAGATTGCCATTCAAAACAGCAACGAAACCTTTGACAGATATCAGGAGAATACCGGGCTGGCTTATGCTGAACCGGAGATTTTTGAAATATTTGATTTCGATTTTCTGGCCGGAAATCCTCAAAATGCGTTATCAAATGCAGGAAGCGTTGTAATTACTTCGTCATTGACCCGGAAATACTTTAATTTAAATACAGAAGATGTAGGTAATGCGTTGGGTAAATCGATAACTATAAATAACCAAAAAACGTTTACCGTAACCGGTGTAATTGCTGATACTCCTAAAAATACCGATTTGCCTTTTACAATTATTGCCGATTACAAAAGCCAGACAGCTTCAAACCCCTATTTCAACAATGGTACCGACTGGCAGGAATACAATTCTGCCACCAACTGTTACCTGTTATTACCGGACGGGATTTCACCGGTAAATTTCGACCACCAGCTTGTTTCTTTTTCTGCCAAATACATTGGCAGAGAATCGCAAGTCAAACAAAAATTCGTTTTGCAACCCTTCTCCGAACTTCATTCGGGTGATGCCGGAAACTACGGTCAACGGCGTGTTCCCGAAAAATCTTTGTTTATACTTGGTTTTATCGGGTTATTCGTCATTGGCATGGCATCAGTTAACTTTATCAATTTATCTACCGCACAATCGTCGAAAAGATTTAAGGAAATTGGCGTACGAAAAATTACCGGCGTAAGCAAATTCCAACTCATTTCCCAGTTTATGGGTGAAACCATATTCATTTCCTATATTGCAGCATTGATTGGGGTAGCCGTCGCACACTTTTTATTTGTCTATCTCAAAGATATACTTGGCTACCGGCTAAACCTCGAAATCCTGAAAAGTCCGGGGACTATTCTTTTTCTCATTATCTCAGCATTTATCATCGGAATCATTTCAGGCATTTATCCATCCATTATTATGGCAGGGATGAAACCTGTCGGGAATTTAAAAAATTCGCTTACTGCAAAAAACGACTCAAATTCAATTTCAGTCAGGCGAATCCTTGTCATAGGTCAGTTTGTTATCTCCCTGATTTTGATAACCGGAACGCTGGTGATGCAAAAACAAATACAATATTTCTTTAATGTTGATGTAGGATTTGATAAGGCAGCTGTTCTCATTGTTCCTTTACCTGATGCGGCTTCAAGTAAACTGGATGTATTAAAGTCCAAACTTTTAAAATATCCTGAAATAAAGAAAATAAGCTTTGAATCAACAAGCCCAATGGCCGACTGGAGTGTTACCAACAGCATTAACTATCCTACACTGGATAAGGATTCATATATGGGCAATTTAAAAACGATAGACGAAAACTATCTTGAACTTTATAACCTTAAATTAATTGCCGGTAGAAATTGCAGTGAAGGAAAAAATTCAGGAGAGGCAATTGTAAACCTGAAACTAACCCAACTTTTGGGATTTGACGACCCGAATAAAGCAATAGGAGAAATTTTTCATTATGGAAGAAACGAAATGGAATTTACAATTGTTGGCATAGTTGACGATTTTCATTCTCAGTCGCTTCAATATAAATTGGATTATGTTATATTAAGCAATGTGCCTTTTAATATTAAAGAAATGGCAGTAAAAATAAACCCGGTTTCTGCCAGTTTAGCTGGATATACCAATACGATTCAAAAGATAAAAGAAGAGTGGGATGATATTTTTCCTGAAGCCATTTTTAATTATAATTTCCTTGACAAAAAAATAGCAGGATTTTATACCGGGCAAACAAATACGTTTAAACTTATCCGGTTGTTTGCATTCGTTGCCATTTTAATCGCTTCGCTTGGCCTCTACGGATTAATTTCTTTTATCGCCAACCAGAAAATTAAAGAAATCGGTATCCGCAAAGTAAATGGTGCGAAAATTTCCGAAGTAATGATTATGCTCAATACAAACTTTATAAAATGGATTGCTATTGCTTTTGTAATTTCAATCCCGATGACTTGGTACCTCATGCATAAATGGCTCGAACACTTTGCTTACAAAACCGAACTAAGTTGGTGGATTTTTGTACTGGCTGGATTGCTGGCTTTGGGAATTGCACTGCTGACAGTTTCGTTTCAGTCGTGGAAAGCAGCTACAAGGAACCCGGTGGAGGCGTTGAGGTATGAGTGACAAAATCCCGGCCGGGGTGAAAGCGCTGAAGTTATGAATAACAACAAATAAAAAGAGAAAGTATGATAAAGGCATTAATTAAATACAAACTCAGAAGGTTTTTTAAGCCGGAACAAAAAAATCTGATCAATCTGGTGGGTTTAACCATTGCACTTACCGTGTTTATTGTAATTTTTTATGTTACCTCCTTCGAACTCAGTTTCGATAGGTTTCATAAAGATTACACCCATATTTACAGGGTTCAGAATACCCGGATTTACAAAAACCTGGTGGATGAAAGCGCCGGTTGTCCGCCAGCCACAGGCCCTGCCCTGCAACGGGAAATCAATGACATTACAGATTTTGCAAGAGTAAAACCACTTTCCAACAGTGTAATTACAATTTTAAAAGGGAATGAACCAACCAATTATTCACACAACAATCTGTTTTATGCTGATAATTCTTTTTTTGATCTCTTTTCATCCGATTTCACAGCCGGAAACAAAGAGGAAGCTTTGAGCCAAATCCGCACGGCAGTGGTAACAAAATCATTCGGACTGAAATATTTTGGAACCGAAAATGTTTTGGACAGGCATTTTTCCTGCAACAGCATCTTTGGTTTTGACGAATTTACGATTACCGGAGTGATTGAAGACTGGCCCGAAAATTCGTACCTCGATTTTGATTGTCTCCTTTCATACCCAACGCTCGAAAAAAGCAACAGCGATGCAACCAACGGTTGGGGGTGGAACTCGTTTAACACCTTTGTAAAACTGAATCCGGCGGCCGACCTTCAGTCAGTAAACCAACAACTAAAAAGAGTAGTGGATAAATACAACCTCTCCAACGACGAGATGACACGGGAGTTTACACTTCAACCCGTTGAAAGTATCCATCTGAAATCGAACCTCAGGCACGAAATTGGCCGGAGAAGCAACTTGTCATCCATTTTTACCTTGGGCACCATCGCCGTTTTTATCCTTTTAATTGCGTGGATAAATTACCTCAATATAGCAACATCGCAAACCAAAAAGCAATTGTTGTCCATTCATATTAAAAAAGTTTTGGGCGGAACAAAAGCGTTGCAGATTTTTGATGCTGTGTTTGATGCTGTTCTATTAAATACGCTGGCCATTGCCGGGGCATTTCTTCTTTTAAAAATATTCACCCCGGTTTTGGGGGAGTTCTATGCGGTTAAACTACAGGCTTTAAGCATCGAAAAATGGCTCATAATCATCGCAGTCAGCTACACAATCGCCATCGTTTCAGGGATCATTTCGGCTTCCACATTATTCCCGTCTAATAAACTTGTTAAAACAGGGAAAGGAAGCACCTTCGGTAAATCATTTTCATTACGAAATGCATTTGTTGTTTTTCAGTTTGTAGTTTCCATTGTATTTATCATTACCACAATACTCATAATCAAACAAATCAATTTTTTACAGGCCAAACAAAACGAGCTGGCACTGGAAAATATCATTACCATAAAATCGTTAACCAACGAAGATGCATTTCTTCAGTCGCAAAAAGCTTTTTCAGAAGAAATGGGTCAACTGCCCGGAATCGTAGATGTTTCGGTCTCCTCATCGGTGCCGGGAGGCAATTATTCCAACGTTATTGGCGGTATTTACCCGGTTGGTACAGCTCCCGAAAAAGGAATTAAATGCAGCTTTATCGATGTAAACGAGAACTATTTCAGCATTTACCAGATACCGCTGCTGGCCGGCAGAAATTTTTATGAAAAAGGAATAAATCCGCCCCAATCCGTAATCATCAACAGAAAAGCGGCTGAAATGCTGGGGTTCGACAACCCTTCCGAATGTGTACAACGGGAACTGATATTGGGAGAAGCCGACAACGACAAACGTATGATTGTTGGCGTGGTGGAAGACTTCAATCATCATTCTCTGGAAGAGCCGGTGCAACCCACCATGTACCATTTTGTGGAATACGGTGATTATATTTCCGTAAAATACAGCTCATCTTTGGAAGATAAAATAATCAGTTTATGTGCAGATACGTGGAAAAAAAATTGTCCGTCGCAACCGTTCGATTTTAGTTTTAACGACCAGTATTATGCCTCACAATACAGTAAGTTTCACATTTTCAGCCGTCTGGTAAACACTTTTTCGCTGTTGATTATATTAATCTCAAGTATTGGACTTTATGCGCTGGCCAAATTTACCATCGGAAACCGCACAAAGGAGATCGGCATCCGCAAGGTAACCGGCGCCAGGATTACCGAAATTCTGTCGATGCTGAACAAAGATTTTGTAAAATGGGTAGTATTTGCATTTATTATTGCAACGCCTGTTGCGTACTATGCCATGAATAAATGGCTCGAAAACTTCGCTTACAAAACCGAACTGAGCTGGTGGATATTTGCGTTGTCCGGATTGCTGGCGTTGGGAATTGCGTTGCTGACAGTGAGCTGGCAAAGCTGGCGGGCGGCCACACGAAATCCGGTGGAAGCTTTGAGGTATGAGTAGGGTAAGAAAATAAAAAACATGAGTTATTGAATGCAATCAAAAAATTAGACAGTTCGTGAAAAATAGCTAGACAGTTCGAGTTCATTATATCTTGTATATTTACAGAGCTTTACAATAAAGGCATCTTTGTTGATTATTTAACATTCAACTGAAAAACCGAACTATTATGATTTTAAAAAATATCAAAATTATTTTCAGGGAACTTTTCAAAAACAAAGCAATAAATGGAATTAATATCGTTGGTTTAGCCATTGGAATCGCAGCAATCTTAATCATTTCACAATATATTCGGTTTGAGAATAGTTACGACTCTTTTTTGAATAATAACGAGCGTATTCATCGTGTAGTTTTTTACAGACATTATACAACAGGCCTCGATAAAAGCGTTGGAAACAATTACATGGTTGGGCAAATTGCCATGGAAAATATTCCGGAGATTGAGAACTTTCTCCGCTGCAAAAAGTCAACTCAATTTCTGCAGGTAAAAGAAGAAATATTCAAAGAAGTAAGGGTATTTTTTGCGGACAGCTCCTTTTTTGATTTGTTTTCTTATCCTGTTATATCGGGTTCGAAACCTGATTTCCTGAGAGCGCCGAACGTTGCTGTAATTACTGAATCGACAGCCCGCAAATACTTTGGCAATGAAAATCCGGTTGGAAAAACCATTTACCGGGTTAACCCGGGCAAAACTCCATTGCTTGTTCAGGGTGTGGTAAAAGATGTGCCACCCAATTCGCATATAAAATTTGACATGGTTATTTCATTGTCGAGTTTGATAAACCCTTCGTATTGTTATACCTGCAATAATACCAACACTTATTTTCTACTTCGTGAAGGAAGTGACCCGGAAGTGATATCAGCCAAAATAACAGATTTAGCGATCCAATTTCTTGAATCCAAAGGATTAAAATTAGATTTTCCAATTGAATACCACCTTCAAAATATAAGGGATATCCATCTTCATTCAAACTATCGTTTTGAACATGAAATAAATGGAAATTACATTTACCAAATGGCCTTACTAATTATTGCCCTTTTTATTCTGCTGAGTGCCTGGTTAAATTATTCCAACATTTACGAATCGCTGCTAAAAAAGAAAATCAGAAGTTTTGGAATACGTAAAATAAACGGAGCTTCATGGCAATCGTTTATCAAAGACTTTATTACCGAAACTCTCGTTACAGGTTTTATTAGCCTGGTTTTGGCATATCTGCTGTTATCTGTTTCATTCCCTGCACTGAAAAATTACCTTCGGTTGGATTACTCTTTGGAGTGGGCTCTTGATTTTCAAATAATCCTTTACTCTTTTATTGCAATTATATTCATAAGTGTTGTTGTTGGAATATCAATGAGTTTAAGATTTGTAAAAATCAGTCCGGTATTATTAGTTCAGAATAAAATACAAAATATTAATCATAAAAAGCCGAAGAATCTGGTTTTGGTCATTCAATTCAGTATAGCCATCTTTTTAATTGCCAGCACCTTTGTTGCAATAAAACAAATTCATTATATGCAGGGTTCAGCTTTGTCAATGAATATGGATCAGGTTTTAACCGTAAAACGACCCGTTGATGGAAAGTATAACGCCGCACAAAAACAATTTGAAGAAAGTATAAAACAAATTCCGGGAATCACGGAAACAACGTATTCTACGGTTACCCCCGGAGAAAAAAACGGGTGGGTAAAAGGGGGGATTGCCATTAAAGGCAATGACAAACTAAGCGATCAGTTATACCAGTCAAATGTTGCTCCCGAATTTTTTGATTTCTTCCAGGTGAAACTTCTCGCCGGAAGATCGTTTTTACCTGACGAAACCAACTGGGAAGGAGGCTCCCGTCATATTATCCTGAATAAGCAGGCTGCGTTGGCCCTGGGAGCATCAAATTATACCGATTTATTGGGTAAAACTTTAATTGATTCCGATAATGGAAATGACATGGGTGAAATCGTTGGTGTGGTTGACGGGTATTTTCAGAACTCTCTTGACCAGGAAGTTGTACCCACTATTTTTAATCCCGATCAGTTTGGATACTTCCTTTTTCTTAAAATACGGGGGGAAAACCCGGTTGAACTGATTTCAACGGTAAAGACTGAATATCAGAAATATTTTAAAGACAGTTATTTTGAATACTTTTTTCTGGACGATTTTTTCAATGCTCAATATCAATCGCATATTCAGTTTAACCGTTGCTTTATTCTCTTTAGTTTTATGGCGATTATTATTTCGGTGTTGTCGTTACTGGGCGTTGTAATTATGGGATCAGCAGCACGAACAAAGGAAATCGGCATCCGTAAGGTGAATGGCGCCCGAACATGGGAAATTTTGTCGTTGCTAAATAAAGATTTTATGAAAGGTGTGGTTTTTTCCATTTTAATTGCCACACCCATTGCGTACTACGCGATGAATAAATGGCTCGAAAACTTTGCGTACAAAACAGAACTGAGCTGGTGGATTTTTGCCCTGGCCGGTTTGCTGGCGCTGGGAATTGCGTTGCTGACGGTGAGCTGGCAAAGCTGGCGGGCAGCTACGAGGAATCCGGTAGAAAGTTTAAGGTATGAATAATAAAGCAGAGAGCATAGGGAATCACCAAGCTCTATGCACTTTGCTCTTGGCGAAACAAACTAAAAAATGTAAACAAAAACTTTAAATTATGATACAAATAAAGAACATCGACAAGTACTATGACGCAAAATTTCAGCGTACGTTTGTCTTGAAAGGAATCAAACTCGAAGTGAAACAGGGTGAATTCGTGACGATTATGGGTCCCAGTGGCGCCGGGAAATCCACAATTCTAAACATCATTGGTTTGCTGGATGAACCCAGTGCGGGTGAGTATTATTTTTGGGATGAGCCGGCTCACAAAATAAAAGAGAAGCAAAAAGTGCAGTACCACCGCAGCCACATCGGTTTTATTTTCCAGGCTTTCCACCTTATTGATGAGTTGAATGTATATGAAAACATTGAAACACCGTTGGTTTATCGTGGTGTGAAAGGAAAAGAACGAAAAGCACTGGTGGCCGACCTGCTCGACCGGTTCAATATTGTGGCCAAAAAAGATTTGTTTCCCAGTCAGCTTTCAGGCGGGCAACAACAACTGGTAGCCATTGCACGCGCTATAATCGGGAATCCTAAACTGCTGCTGGCCGACGAACCTACAGGCAACCTGCATTCGGAGCAGGGCGAAATGATTATGAAACTGTTGAAAAAACTGAACGAAGAGGGAATGACAATTATTCAGGTAACGCACAATGAAAAATATGCCGGTTACGGAACCCGCATTGTAAAACTCATCGACGGTGTCATCGAGGAAGATTTTCAGGTGTAGAACCATCTAAAAACCAACAATATGCTGCTAAAATTTGTATTCAGAAACATTCGAAAAAGGCCCTTCCTGAATTTTATAAAAGTTTTGGGACTGGCCCTCGGGTTAAGTGGTATATTGTTTATTGCGCTGTTCCTGAAAAATGAACTTTCGTACGATACCTGGCACAAACATGCAGACAGGATTTACCGGTTAACTTTCACAAATCCCAATTTTTTGGCAGACAGCCATTTTGCCCGGATTCCCAACTCGGAACAAATTCCGGAATTGGCAGCATACTTTCCTGAAATTGAAAATTATGCGAGGCTGACTCCTTTGAGGGAAAGTATAATGTTGCACGATCAAAAATATTACAACGTGAACCAGGCTTTTATATGCGACAGTACTTTTTTTGAAATTTTTGATGCTGAGCTGTTAATAGGAAATCGTGAAATAATTCTCGATGATCCCGGCGTGATGGTTGTTTCAGAATCGTTTGCCAAAAAGATATTCGGGAATTCCAATCCCGTCGGGCAAATCATGTCACTTCCTCCCGGTCAGTTTAATGGCGAAAAACAGGATTTCACCATCAAAGGCGTAATGAAGGATTTTCCGCAAAACAGCCATTTTCATCCCGATTTTATTGTTACTCCCGTTCAGGGAGAGATTCAGGGCTGGGCATGGAGTTACCTGCTTCTGTCCGAAAATGCCAATCCTGAAAATATGACCAAACAATACCCGCAGTTTCTGGCAAATAATTCGGAGCAAACCATCGAAGAAATTCAGACGACAGCTTATTTGCAGAAGATTACCGATATTCATTTGCACTCTTATAAATTGCGCGAGATTGAAACCAACGGAAACATCACCAACATTTATGTGCTTGCCATTGCAGCGCTCATTTTGTTGCTGATTTCAATGAGCAACTACGCCAGCCTTAACCTTGGAATGGCGGGTTTCAGCAGCAAATTCATGGCAGTTAACCGGGTTTTGGGGTCTTCAAAAAATACGAACCTAAAGTATTTTCTTACAGAAAGTTTGATCGTCGTTTCTCTTTCTATTCTGCTTTTTATAATTTTCTCCATTCCGGTTCAATCCATCATTAAAAACAGTTTTAATCTTAATCTGATGGATGGAAATTTTCTGCTGATAGTTGCAGTTGTTTTTCTATTCAGTTTGATGGGAATTTTCTCAGGAATCCAGCCCGTACTCAAACGAAAATCTGGCAGGTTAAATTCCGGTGTCGGAAAATACGTTGCGCTGAAAACCAGTAGCATTGCCACGAACAAGGGCATCATTGTTTTTCAATACACTTTTACCATTGTTTTGATTGCCGCCGTACTGGTTATTTCGCGGCAAACCAATTATGCATTGAGCAGTTCGATGGGAGTGACGGAAGACAACGTTATCTGTTTTGAATCGGTGCATGCCAGCATTCAACAAAAATTTGATCTTTTTAAGTCGGAGTTACTCAAATATCAAACTGTTGAATCGGTTTCGGCCATGCTGGAACCACCGGGTGGCGAGGCGAATGATATGTTTCCGTTTGAGATGGAAGGTTACCAACAGGAAGAATCTTCCCGGGAACGGCTGGGTGTGTTCCCCTGTGATTTTTCATTTGCTGATCTTTTTAAGTTGAATTTTTTAAGCGGGAACAATTTCTCGGAAAAGTACGAGGACAACGAAGGTTCAGGCGAATACATTATAAACGAAGCAGCTTTGTTTCAATTAAATTATTCAGACCCGGATTCGATTGTGGGCAAGCAATTTCAGCTCATTTCGCCGGTTCAGGGAATTGAAATCCCGAAAGGAAAAATAGTTGGCGTAGTTAAGGATTTTCATCTTTCGAGTATCAAAAATAAAGTGCGTCCGCTGGTATTGTTTAAACGAAAAAACCTGTGGATGATAAATTTTGTGATTTCTTACCAAGACGGGAAAAGACAAGAGGAGATTAAAGATATCCGAACCGTTTGGAATGAAATTTTTCCTGCTTATCCTTTTAACTGCGAACATGTAAGTACCATGTACCGGCAGGTGTATAAAACCGAAATACTGCAGGCCCGGCTTTTATCGGTATTTACATTGCTTTCGGTTTTTATTTGTTCCATGGGATTGCTGGGGCTCTCGCTTTTAATCAGTCAGCAACGAACCAAAGAAGTCGGTATCCGGAAAGTGAACGGCGCCCGCGTTTCTGAAATTTTATCGATGCTGAACAAGGATTTCGTGAAATGGGTGATAGTGGCATTTGTAATTGCCACACCCATTGCGTATTACGCCATGAACAAATGGCTCGAAAATTTTGCCTATAAATCCGATTTAAGTTGGTGGATTTTTGCCCTAGCCGGTTTGCTGGCGCTGGGAATTGCGTTGCTGACGGTTTCATTTCAGTCATGGAAAGCAGCAACTAAGAACCCTGTGGAAAGTTTGAGGTATGAGTAAAACTATTTCACCCCAAACCCCTGAAGGGGCTTTGAAAAGATGGGCTTGATTAATTCGAATTTTAGTAATTTTAATAATAAAAAATTGATGAAAACAAATAGAAAAAAGTCAGTTAGAACGGAAGTCCCCTTCAGGGGATTTAGGGGTAAAAACAATAAAGTGGCTTAAAGAAAACAGCATGAGTATAAGTGATAAAGTATCGATGTTTTACAATGCCAAACCCCACATTTTTGAAAAAGCAAAAATGCTAAGAAAAAATATGACACAGGCAGAACTAAAGTTATGGGCAAAACTAAAAGGCAAAAAGATGCTTGGATTAAGATTTCGTCCACAACATCCCATTGACATATTTATAGCCGACTTTTATTGTCATCCTTTAAAATTAATTCTTGAAGTTGATGGAGGAATTCATAAATCGAAAGAACAAAAAGAATATGATATAGGCAGGGAGGGTGAATTGGAAAACTGGGGTATGAAAGTAATCCGGTTTACCAATGAAGAAATTGAAAATGAAATTGACCTGGTTATGAAAGAGATAAAACGGATTTGTGAAAAACGCAAATCGGAGCTTCCTCAAAGTCCCCTTCAGGGGATTTAGGGGTGGAAGAAACACTCGGCAAAGCTGGAAAGCTGCTAAGAGGAATCCAATAGAAAGTTTAAGATATGAGTAAGAGCAAAGAGCAGAGGGCAGAGAAAAAATCAGGTGAATCGTGGTTCAGACCATATAATACAACTAAAAACAACGATAAATGATTTGGTACAACATTAAATTAATCGCCCGGAGAATCTTAAATGACAAAGCATTTTCCTCCATTAATGTTATTGGTTTGGTAATCGGAATTGTCTCGTTTCTGATTCTGTTTTTGTATGTTTCTAACGAAAAGAGTTTCGATAAACATTTTGACGATCACAACCGAATTTACCGGGTGACTTCCATTCCCGAAGGTAGGGAAGAAACTCCCTGGGCACGAAGTTTGGGAATAATTCATACCGCCACAACAACAATTCCTGAAATTGAAAATGCCACTCAGTTTTCGCATTGCCCGGTGGGAACTATAAAAATGAACGACCAGTCGCTTCAGCAAAACGATATTTTGTCGGTAGATGAAAGTTTTATTGAAATGTTTTCGGTAAAAGCCAAAATGGGCGATTTATCGGAAATCTCGAAACCAAACACCGTTTTTATAACTGAAGATTTTGCCGGCAAATATTTTAAAAACGAAAATCCGGTTGGAAAAACAATTACCGTTGAAGCCTTGCAATATGCCCGAAATTTGGGCGATTACGAAATCCGTGGAATTATACAAAATACGCATCCAAAAACCCATTTTAACTACGAACTGCTCCTTTCGCAAAAAGGCGGTTTGCAGGAAAGATACGATGCACAGCCCGATCAGAAAACACAGTGGGTGTACAACTACATAAAATTGAAAAAGGGCGCTTTGCCGTGTGATGTCGAAAACAAACTGTTAAGTTTTTATGATGCCAGCAGTTTAAAACAAACACGGGGGCCAAAAGAGTATCAATTTCAATTGGTGCCGATGGACGATATTCATTTAAAATCGAATTTCCGTTTTGAACTAA